>JAOACC010000093.1 GCA_026418035.1 bacterium | reverse complement strand
AGATGTGTATAAGAGACAGCTCTAGACCTTCTCACGATGATCTTCTTATCCCTTCTGATTATCTGTGGATTTAATGGATGGCCTATTATCGGTCAATCTTTCTTAAACGCTATACTCAGAACAGAGTATACTGCTTTAACACAGATATCCTCGTCTTTGATAAGACTTACTGTAAGTCTCTTACTCATTTACCTAGGTTATGGATTCGTAGGGTTAATGATGGGTTATGTGGTTGCTGGATTAACAACATCAATCTTAATGTTAGCTTTTCCAATAAATATTTTAAAAAAATTAGGAGCAAGATTTTCTATCTCTCTCGAATCTATTAAAGATTCTGTCGAAGCAGGGATAGTAACTTGGATTCCGAATCTCTTAACACTTATAGGTCAATGGGTCGGAGTTCTCGGGCTATTCTCAATGATTGGAGTTGTGGAGACAGGTCTCTACTTTGTAGCATTCACAATGACCTCTGTAATTATGAGCATCCCTCAATCTATCTTAATACTCTCTTTTCCATCTATTAGTGGGATGGGAAATGGTCGAAAGAAAGCTATGTCTAGAACTGTAAAGATTTCAACATCGCTAATGGCTCCAATAGCATTCTTCTTAATACTCTATCCATCAACTATACCTGAATTCTTAGGTAGAACATATGTTGGAGCTTCTGACCTTATAAGAATTCTATCATTAGGATATTTAGTATCACCGATAAATGCAGGTTACATATATTATGCTTACGCTATAGGAAACTATAGAGATGTTTTGATCGCAGGTCTTGCGGGAACAATCCCAAGATTACTACTATATCCTTTCATGATAAGCTTACATGAAGATGTAGGTGCAGCAATAACTTTCTCAATGGGAAATATAACAACTTTGCTAATGGTGGTAATTTGTGCTCAGCGAAAAAATTACGGCCTCCAATTTAAACAATATCTAAAGATAATAATTATACCTATAGGTATCTCTACAATGTTAATGTTCTTCAAAATAGACTGGATAATAGGTTTAGTATCCCTATCCACATCTTACATTATCTATGGTAGATTAAGGATAATTACTAAAGAAGACTTGCGAGAGATTGGTGAATCATTAATCTCGAAAGAAATCCTAGAAAAGCTATATCCTTACTTGAGACCTCTACTCTTAATAATCTACGGATCTTAATTATATTACTCCAATACTTAGGAAACGAATATTTCCACATAAATCATCTAACAGGAATTTGTTTAGATTAGAATGTATAAAAACATATATGTAGACCAGCAGGTATAAAACTTGAAGAGAGGCGTGATTACTAGGTGATTCTGTATGAGTAGGAAAAAATTGAAGAAGAAACGTTATCCCAAAATGTTGATCATAATAATTGTAATAACGTTTTTAATCATTATTTCTGGAATGACATACTATATATTAGCTATGAGTTCTTCATCTTCTTCTCAAAGTAAATCCACTGTTCTTAAAGCAGCTATAATCGATGGGCTATCTGAAGATATACCTAACCCTAAATTGATAAATGAGATGCGCAAGGTTCTAGAATCCGCTGGATACACAGTTATGATATTTAATGGGAGTAATGTAAATATAGAGTTATTCAAGAAGCTGCCTACCATGGATTTCTCATTGATAATAATGAGGCTTCATGGTGGGAGAATACAGCAGCCGATAGGCTTATTCATAGGTTCAGGAATATTTGCTGAACCATTCAGTGAAAATAAATATACCTATGAATATCTCTCAGGTTACTTCCTTAAAGGGGTAGCATACGTAGGTGAAAAAGAATACTTTGTTATAACACCACATTATGTCTCTGAGAAATTCGAAGGAAAATTTTCAAATTCTATAATAGTAGTTCTAAGCTGTTACTCTATGTGGGACCAGGTATTAGCTTCAGCATTCATAGAGAGAGGAGCATCAGCATTCATAGGAATAGATCACAAGGCAGATGTAAACTATCTAGATAGAGTAGGATTGGAACTAGTTGAACTTCTATCTCAGAAGATAGATGTAGAAGAAGCAGTTTCAAGAGTGTTAGAAGACATTGGACCTGATCCAGCGACAGGTGCAAGAATACTTTACTATAGAGAGAAGTAGACAATGTACTAGTTGGAGGTAATTCGCTTACTTTTAGAGAAGACAACATTTATATAGAGCCGATTTGATTATATTATTCAAGGTGTAGTAAATGCCTGTACAACTTGCACAAGTACAATACTATGTTGGTGGAGAAATACCTGCAATAGGCTCTATTTCTATGAATACCTTCCTTATCGCAGGGTTAATCATCGTTTCAGTAATAACACTAGCAGCACTATACCTTCG
>JAOACC010000016.1 GCA_026418035.1 bacterium | reverse complement strand
CTACTAAAGTATCCCTAATTTCAATCCCTTATAGGTTAGCTACAAACTCTGCTAAACCTGAAAAAACTAAATCCTCATTATTTTATTTCAATCCCTTATAGGTTAGCTACAAACTAGTAGAAGATATTCTAAAAATCCCACTCAGAAAAGTATTTCAATCCCTTATAGGTTAGCTACAAACCATTTTATCCGCATAAAATCTGGGCCCTAAATTTTATAATTGGACCCTAAGCTACAATTGTAAAAAAATTGTAATATAAGATATTCAAGTTGTAAAGAGATATATGAACGATTTCGAATTTTCTGTCGATCCCCAGCACTTTTTGCACTACCGGAGATCGACGGAAAATTTATAGAAATCTTTGAAATCCTCCCTTACTTATCCCTAAGATCTCTCTACTGGTATATTTAGTAGTCCTCATAATGTAAAAGATTACCGAATCTTCTTCTGGATTAATTATATTTATAAGCTCCATTTTTAATTTTTCAAATTTTGCTTCAGTTATTTCTCCTTCTAGGACAGAATTCTGAACCCACTCTAAATACTTCCTCCCAACCTTTAATACTTTATTGACCCTTTCCTCATTAATGTCATAAACCATAATTAAATACATTTACTATAGATTATATCAATTACCATTCAGAAACTAAAGGTTCATACTCTTCATCTTCAATTAGATGTTTTTCTAATTTGTATAACTCAAGCCTTATAAGTCTTCTATAAGAAACTTCTTTTCCTATTTTCTTATAATTTACGGTAGTCTTTAATTTTTCCTCCAATCTCTCTATAAAAATCTTTCTCCCAGATTCTTTAAGATATATGCCTCCAAGTTTTTCTTCAAAATCCTCTGGACTTATCATGTTTTTATTTAGGATATAAAAGATTACCCTATCTACTATAATCGGCTTAAAGATTTCTGCTATATCAAGGTTTAACGTGAATCTTCTAAAGTTTGTAGCGTGTAAGAAACCTATTCTTGGGTCTAAGTGAGTCTTATAAATTTCAGATAAGATATATGTATATAGTAGAGAGTTTCCGAAACTAATTAGTGCATTCATTCTGTTTTCTGGTGGTCTCTTTGTCCTTTTGTCTATTTCGAATTCTTCACTATCTATAATAGGATTAAAAGAAGAATAATATACATCTCTTATATTTCCTTCTATAGCCATCAATCCTTCTATATCTTCCTGCTCCGAAAGAGACTCTTCAAAGGTTTCTATCTGCTCTAGATATCTATCTAAGTCTATATCTCGATTTATATAATAGCTCAGAACTTTTTTTATATTTAATATGGCTCCTAAGACAAATTTATAAGCCAGTATAAATCTTTTTTGATGATCCAGGTAGTGTTCTGCCTGCTTTAATATCATATATCCAGAATTATAATGTTCCCTAGGATAATAGCTCCCCACATAATAACCATAGTAATTATAGAAGTGTATTAATATCTCATTTTGAGTAAAGAACTCTAATATATCTTTATTTAATGTAACCTCTCCAAAAAGATGAATATCTCTAGTGTTTTCAACAGGTATATATTTATAGTCCCCCTTTTCATTTTCAAAATAGATCGTGTTCTGTTTTCTCTTTATCTCTCCATTAGAGAATATGTAGATACTTTCACTCATGACCAGCAGAACTCCCTATATGCGCAATTAGTACAATATTTTATTTTCTGAACTGGAGGAGGGATAGGATTCTGAATAATCTCTTCTATCTCTTTAAACGTCTCCATAAGCCTCTTCTCCAAGTCATCATCTAATTCTAGGTATATTCTCCTTCTTTCCTTTGGGAAGAGCAGTATCCCTTTTACCGAGACACCGATTTCTTTTAATCTATATAGGTAAAATGCAAGTTGAACCTTAGCGCTTTCCTCTGCTTTAGAACTTTTCTTTATCTCTCCTACAAGTATATTGCCCTTTTCACTCTTTACAAGGTCAATTATCATATCTTCAAGTTCTATCTTTTTCCTATCTCTATCGTAACTTTCTGTATCAATTAATCTGCCTATCTCTATAAATGGATGATCTTGATCCGGAACTATCTGGCGAGACATAAGCCAGCACTGTCTACGGCAAATAGAATAGCTTTGAACTATAGTACCTGTGATCTGCACTACCATAATAAGACGGTATCTCCTTTAGGTTTAAATCCTGTTACTTCATCATAATATTCAGATAAGGAACTATTACTTACATAACCGAAACCATTTATTATAGGTGGAATATTTTCTACATTTACAGGTATAGAAATTACATATTTATAGAAATCTGCCTTGAACTTGTTAAATTCTATTCTTCGTTCCACTAAGTCCTTTATCCCTTTGACATCTATAAATCTTTCCCATATGTTCCTTGCTTCATCATTAAGTTCTATAAAGACTTCAAATTTTGGATAATCCTCTTCTATTAATTTAAAGTCTTCAATTCCTCTTGTCTCATCTATACTATTATATTTTAACCTGTATATTGCATTAATGAATTCGGTAGATATATCACTAGATTTTTTCTTTTGAACCTCTAAATAATACGAGTTAATTATATCCCAGAATTCTCTTTCTTCTATGACTTCTCTATTGGATAAGATCTTGGCTGTTATCTCTAATAATAAAGAGTCATATATATAAGATGCATAAGATCTATTTTCATCTTTTAGATATATAACAATCGTCTCTCCTTTCTTCTCCCAATTTCTATTACATCTACCAACTGCCTGAATTATTGAATCTAATGGAGCCATATCTCTATACACCACATCAAAGTCTATATCAACTCCAGCCTCTACTAGCTGTGTTGTAACTGCTAATCTAACTTCCTTCTCCTTTATCTTCTTTATTCGCTTTAACCTATCATATGGGACGATGTGAGATGACATATAGACAATTTCCTCTCCAGTTTTATCTTTTAGAAGTCTATAGAATTCTCTTGCTGAGGTTATGGTGTTTAACACAAACAAGTAACTTTTGTTATCCTCTAAGTCTAGTTCTCTTATAAATTCTTCTAGACTTAGCTTATTGCCAATTTTGACTTTTATGGCAACTCTTTCCATCTGTTTAAAATATTTTTCTGGATTTACGAGTTGATACATATCCTCACTAGGTATGATTAAAGGTTGTGTAGCGGTAACAAATATTATATAGACATCTAGCTTTCTGGCAATTTTACAGAGTAATTCTTTCAAAAGAAGCCAATACTTAAATGGGATAGCCTGAACCTCATCTAAGATAATAATGCTTCCAGCTAATCTGTGGAATCTGAGGAGAGGTTTATTTCTATTAGAAACTAGGGTATGAAATAACTGAACAAATGTCGTAATTATGACTTCAGAATTCCAACCTTCAATGAGCAATTTTGCCTCTTCTGGCTCGAACTCTAGACATCCTTTCTTATAGTAAGTATCCGACAAATGATGATGCTTTAGAAATATATCTGTATCTAAAGCAATCTCATTGGTTTTAAAAATATTCTCTATCTCTTGCGCATTCTGATCTATTATACTTAAGAATGGAAGAGAGTATATTATTCTAGGCATATATCCTTTTTCTTTGTGAATCTTATCCCTAAGTCTTAATGCAAAGGCAAATGATGCAAATGTCTTTCCTAAACCGGTAGGTAAATTTAAAGAGTATATCCTTTGACTTAGGTCTAGATTCTTGCTATTTACTTCTATATAAGCCTCCTCTCGTAGCTGGTTTATATAAACATTTTTAAACCCTTTACTGGCTTTATATTTGTCAACTACGGTATGTGGGATTTCTATATTCCTCCTCTCTAGGATATTTTTAATTCCCACTTCGTTTTTATCTGCGTCTATAAGGAGCGAGAAAATAAGATTTATCAATAAGTATATTTCTACGTTCTTTTCTTCTTCTATCTTTCTAAATCTCCTCCGAAGTTTTATAAGATGTTCTTTTGTATAGACTACGCATTCCTTAAGGACTGCCTTATTTAAATTTACATTCAGACCATTATTTCTTAGAATCTCTGCAAGTATCAAAAATCTGGTTTCATCGATACTATCTATCTGTTTATTTAACAGTTCCTCATCCTCGTCATCCAAGATACTCTCTGTTAGAATATCTTCTAAGTCTCCATGATGTCTTTTTGTGGACAGGTAGGCTATGAAGGAAGAGAGTAATTTCTGGTTATTATCTAAATCTTTATCATCTTCAAATTCTTTGGAAGTAGCAAAAAATGCAATAACTGCAGATAGAAGTGAATGATGAGTCTCCTTCATAGCCCTTAATTTTTTTTGCACCTTTTCATCGGCAAATAGATACTTCTGAAAGTATCTAGTGGCTTTACCTAAGTCATGACATAGACCACAGACCTTTACTATATTTCTTATCTTGTCTTTGCTAAAGATATAAAGATCTTTTATAGGACTTTCTTCTAGATTCTTTATAGCCAGTTTTGTTACATTTATTAAATGAATTTCTAAAGGTCTATCGGGATGAGAGTATAAGTTAGAGAAAGACAACACAGCTTCCATCCTCTCCTTTCCAAAATTTCTCTATTTTTGCACAAATCTTTTTACCCTTAGACTCGTAGAGAACATCCTCGTATATTCTTACTATTCTATCTTGATCCATATCAATCGGTATCCTATCTTTGAAATATCTATAGCCTTCTTTAAATGTTATTCCTTCTAAGATCAGACTTGTGGGAAGAACAGAAGAAATTTCTGTTTCTCTTTCCTTAACCTCTTCAAATTCCGTAGTGCTTATATATTTAAAATCTGCTAATAGTTCACTTAGCCCTAGTGAGATTGTAAAGACTGTCTTATGAGTTTTTATATTTTCTACCAAGTTATTAAATATCTTTTCCTCCTTATGAGAAACATATATTCTATAAGCAGGGTCTTTTACAAATTCGCAAGGTATTTGGGTTCTAGCTTCATGAGTCCCCTTCTTGGTCGGACGCCAAAAATTCCCCTTTGTATTTATATGGTTCAAACCAAGTCTTATCTTTTTTACAGGTTTCAGAATTTGAATGGCTATAGCACATTTATCTCTAGAGAAAACTTTTAAGTATTCATCTCTGTCACATCCTATAATTGCTCCTAATATGCCCTTTACTGTTGGCGGGGGAGGAAAGGAGAAAGTAAGAGGAGAAGAAGTCGTATAAAATTTCTTAAAGTGAGCAAAGTCTCCCCATACATCAAATACTAAAGCCTTCATATATGCCTCCTAGAAAGGAAGCTCTTCTAGGTCAACTTCAGTAAGGACATCTTTGAAGCATACTTCTTTACCATCTACCAAAAGTTTTAATCTTTCATCAACCTTGTATCTCACTTTAAGAATACTATCTTTATTATTATTTAATGTTCCTACTAATTCTGTTATGTCAAGAACCCCATCGGCTATGTCTCTTATTTCTTCATCATTTTTACTAGATATAAACTTTACACGCCTATCCAGTTCTCCTATATGGTAGTTAGACTCTTTATGTATTACTTGCATTAAGAGTCTAGGCATCTGTCCAACCTTAGATGTTGATATAAGGTTCTTTGTTCCGTTCCACATAGCTTCTAATAGAACTTCTATATCATCTTCTGTTAGTGGTATATTTTGAGCCCTAACAGCATTTTCATTGACAATGCCATAGAAAACAATTAAAGAATATGGAAGTATATACTTTTCAGTAAAGGTCCCCTGTCTCCTATCTTGAGCAGACGGCATAACTGTAGTTCCTTTTACATAGGTCAAATCCACACGATGCAGTGAATAACCGTATTTGAATTGAACAGGTCCTGTAAGTGTCATGGTCTTTTCTTTTACCGCTGTAGTAGCACCAAAAAGCCTTACATCTATACACTTCTCTATAAGTTCTTCGTTATCTCTAAATTCATCTAATCGTTTTTCTTTTGTCCTTAGGCTGTCTCTTATACACAT
>JAOACC010000085.1 GCA_026418035.1 bacterium | reverse complement strand
TGGGATACGATAGCCTCTTTCTTTAGCTACCTGCATAGCAGTTATTGCCATATTATCATTAGCTACGAAGATAGCTGTTGGTAAAGGTCTTATCTTTAAGAGCTTTTCCATAGCATAAGTTCCACTTCTTCTATGATAATCTCCCTCTATTATATATCCTTCTCTTACTGGAAGTTTATATTTCCTAAGCGCATCTAGATAAGCCTTGAGCCTTAACTGAGCATGCTCATGGTTTTGTGGTCCTGTTATGTGAGCTATATCCTTATGTCCAGCTTTTATTAAATACTCTACCGCATCAAAGGCTCCCTGATAATGATCTACAGCTACATAATTCCTTTCAAATCCCGATATGGTTCCATCTAAAACAATAAAAGGTTTCTTATGGTCTAAAAGGGGCAAAATCTCCTCAACTGTTACTCCCCAGTGTGAGAGTATTAATACCCCCTCATAGTCTGAATAGAAATCTTTTAGTCTAGCCATTCTCTCAGAAGTTTTATTAGGACCGATTTCTCCGCAGATATCTAAAAGGACGGCATAGTTATCGCTTCTTAATCTGTCTATAACCCCTTCTATTAGAGACATATAGAATCCACCCATATGACTATTAGAGTCTACAAAGGCAATAAGAGGTATACCTAATACTGTTTTTCTTTCGATGGGGTATCCTAACTCGGATGCTATTTCTAAGACTTTCCTTCTTGTTGAATCACTTAGTCTTCCTTTTCCTGAGAGAGCTAAAGAGGCAGTTGCATATGATACGCCCGCCTTTTCCGCTATATCCTTTAGAGTAACTTTTGTCTTATTACCCATAGCTAAACTTTTAAGCTAAAGTATTTAATAAAAATTTATCACAATATATTACCTCTGTCAAGAGGAATGTTAACGAGGATTTGACTTTTAATCAAATTAATTTAAAATATTATTCATCAAGGCTAATAGTAAGGAGGAGATTTATATGTTTATAAGAGGATTAGACCATATATCTATAATAGTTAGCGATGTGGAGGAAAATTTAAGATTTTATAGAGATATCTTTGGTTTTAATGTATTGAAAGATTTCTATGATGAGAAGGAAAGGGCTCGAATAATATTCCTAAATATAGGTAATAGCATGCTTGAATTAATAGCTCCAGATGAAAAGCCAGCTAAAGGAGAAAGGGTAAACTGGGAAGAGAGAAGGAAGAGCGGAGTAGAACATATCGCCTTTCTAGTAGAGGATATGGATAAAATCTGTGAATATTTAAAGTCTAAGGGGATAGAATTTATCCTAGGCCCTTTGGAATTTCCAGAAGGTAAATATGGTTATTTTTATGGTCCAGAAGGAGTATTATTAGAAGTAATTTGGTGGAAAACCTAACCCTCTTGACAGGTGAAAAAGGTGGTATAAAATATAGTATAGGTGCGGGAATAGCTCAGTTGGTAGAGCATCAGCTTCCCAAGCTGAGGGTCGCGGGTTCGAGACCCGTTTCCCGCTCCAATATTTTTTATGCCGACGTAGCTCAGCGGTAGAGCAGCTGATTCGTAATCAGCGGGTCGTCCGTTCGAATCGGATCGTCGGCTCCATTTAGGAGGGATGAAATATGAAGATAAGGATAACTTTTCCTGTAGGGTCTGTCGAAGGAGAGCTCAATGATTCAGAAACTGCAAAAGCAATCTATGATAATCTTCCCATAAAAGCCAGGGCGAACACTTGGGGTAAAGAGGTTTATTTTGGTATTCCAGTATATAAGGATGAGGAGAATGCTGTTGCAACTGTTAATAAGGGAGATATTGGGTATTGGCCTCCGGGACATGCTTTATGTCTCTTTTTCGGGCCAACACCAATATCTAAGGGGAACGAGATAAGACCAGCTAGTCCTGTTAATGTTGTGGGTAAGATCATTTCTAATCTAGAAGTACTAGAAAAGGTTGATGATGGAATGGATATCCTTATAGAGAAGGTCTAGATGAAAAAGGTTCCTGTATGGCCTATTATAAAAGGCGCTTTTGTTGATGTTTATGATAATTTGGGGTGGGTATTATTTATAAGTGTTGTATGGTTTGGTTTTGCGGTTCCTGTTGTATTTGCGGTCTTACCTGGGAATCTTCATATAGTCTTTAGAGTACTTCTAGGTACCTCTGTTATATTCCTTGGCCCTGCTACAGCAGGCGCCTATTATTTAGCTAATAAGCTGATAAAGAGGGAAAGCGTTGAATGGCGTGATTATTTCTTTGCTTTTAAGAAATTCTTTTGGCGTTCGGAAGCCCTCATATTGATATACTTATTGGCTATTGCTATTGTGGTGGTTGATTTTATGTTTTACTCCCAGATTCAAAATATAATAGTTAGAGTCCTAAGTATCTTTTGGCTCTATATACTTCTTTTCCTTGGCATATTACAGACTTATATGTTTCCATTATTGATAGAGCAAGATACTGGAATAAAAAGGGTAATTATTAGGTCTTTTTTATTGAGTATAGATAATATAGGGGTGTCATTTGTGATATTCGTAGTAGTAATTGTTTTATGTGCAGTTTGTATAATTACAGGAGTGGGAGCGCTTCTACTCCTAATGGGAGTAAAGAGTTTCTTTGATACTAAGACTTTCCTTAATGTTATGGAGAAGTATGAAGACCTATCTAATTCTCAGAAGTGAAAGGAGGGATGATTTATGGATAGGCATTCAAGGTTCTACTTCTTTTTCTTAGCCATAGTTATAGCTATTGTGGGTGTTATACTTGGAGGAACGGTAGCTCCACATTATGCAGTCAAGCCAGTAATATCCCCTGAAGTAGCTTCTCCTAAGTTGGGTACCACTACAGCTGAAACTCCTCAGCCTACAAAGGTAGAATCTAAAGTTGTAGAGACAGAGGAATCTGTATATATAAAGGTTGCTGAGGCGGTAGGCCCAAGTGTAGTTAATGTCAATACTAAGAGCCAAATACAGTTTTTCTTTCAAGCTATACCCCAGGAAGGAGCTGGCTCAGGAGTTATTATAACTCAAGATGGATATATACTTACGAATAATCATGTGATAGAGGGAGCTCAGCAGATTACGGTTACTTTAGCTGATGGAAGGACATTTGATGCAAAGGTGGTTGGGAGAGACCCATATACAGATATAGCGGTTATAAAGATAAATGCAACAGGGCTTCCAGCTGCAAAGCTTGGTGATTCTACTAATCTTAAGATAGGGCAGATAGCTATAGCAATAGGTAATCCCTTTGGATTAGGTAAGACGGTTACTGCTGGAATTGTCAGTGCTCTTAATAGAACAATAACCACCGAAAATGGCATCATAATTGAAGGACTTATCCAGACAGATGCACCAATAAACCCTGGAAATAGTGGAGGGGCTTTAGTAAATAGTTCAGGTGAAGTGATTGGGATAAATACCGCTATATATCAGGGTGCTCAAGGAATAGGTTTTGCCATACCTATACATCTAGCTAGGTCTATTGCTGATCAGATAATTAGCAAGGGTTATGCATCTCATCCTTGGATGGGTGTTTATCTTGATACTGTAGATGCTAGGATCTCCACGTATTATAGGCTTGCAGTTGACTATGGCGCTATAATTATGGATGTAGTTAAAAATGGTCCTGCGGATAAAGCTGGTGTTAAGAGGGGAGATATTATAGTAGAATTTAACGGAGAAAAAATAGAGACCGCAGATGATCTAGTAGTTAGAGTAATGAGACTTAAGGTCGGAGATAGAGTAAGATTAGGCATAGTGAGAGGAGACCGAAGACTAACGATAGAGGTAACTTTAGAAGAAAGACCAAGAGGAGAGTGATAAGAGTTGCCTTTATATGAATATAAATGTCTTGACTGCAACAGTAAATTTGAGGTACTTATAAAGGATCTTTCAGAGGAAATTGCCTGTGAGAATTGTGGTTCTAAGAATATTAAAAGATTGATATCTGCGTTTAGTTTTGCTACTACTGGAGATTCAGGAGTAAGAATAACCTCTGGCTCTAGTTGTAGTACTTGTAGTTCTAAAAGTTGTAGTGCCTGTAAGACAAGTTGACATCTGCGATATTAACAATTCTCCTTCTCCTCGGCATTGGGTATATTGCCCGCATCCTGGGGTTATTTAGACCCCAGGATGTTTCTCTTTTAAATAAACTTGTCTTATATATATTTATGCCCTCTACTGTTTTCTATGGTGTCTATAATCTAGAAATAAATGTATCTCTCTTAAAACTTCCTTTAGTTGGTATGGTAGAAGTCTTACTTTTATTGCCTTTACTGATGCTTGTTACTAGAAAATTAGAACCAAAATTGAGAGGTGCATTTATATTAACTGCCCTTTTTGGTAATACCGCATTTATTGGTTATCCTGTTTCTTTGCTAACTTATGGTAATGAGGGTCTTGCTAGGGCTATCATTTATGACCAGATTGGCTTTACAGTCTCCCTTACTACTATTGGGGTATGGATAGCAAACTATTTTGGGCGTAATAAGAGTAGTTTCTCATTAAAGGAATCGTTAATAGGAATTATAACTTACCCTCCATTCCCGCTTCTTCTTCTAGCATTCATACTAAGGGGATTAAAAATACAGTTGCCCGATTTCTCTCTAAGGGCTCTTTCATATCTAAGCAATGCTACAGTTCCTGTTATTATGATAGGTATAGGGGGACTCTTACAGTTAGAATTTAACATAAGATATATAAAGCTTGCATTAGGGACAGTATTTTTTAAGATGATACTCTTCCCTATAATAGGGATAATCCTGGGACTCCTTTTTAGATTAGACCCACTTTCTTTGAGGATTTTAATAATTGAATCTGGAGTTCCTGTTATGATGTCTTCTGTAGTCTTAGGTAGTGAATATGGGCTTGATATAGAATTTATCTTAACAGCTATTCTTATAACTACTATCTTAGTTCTTGGGACTCTTCCCTTAATGAACTCTATACTTGGTGCCTTCCTACCTAGTTGACAGCTAATGCTGTTTTATGATATAGTCTACCAAGTGAGAAGTAATATTTTTGGTAAGGAGGGATTGGTAAATAAGTAACGAGTTAAGAGTTAATAACCAGATTCAAGCAGCCCAGATTAGGCTTATAGATGCCAAGGGAAGGCATATAGGAGTAGTTCCATTGAAGGAAGGGTTGAGATTAGCAAGGGAAGCAGGGTTAGATTTAGTAGAGGTAAATCCTGGTGCTAATCCGCCAGTATGTAAAATACTAGACTATGGGAAGTTCCAGTACGAAAAGAATAAGAAGGATAAAGAGGCTAAGAAGAAGCAAAAGGTTATAGAGGTAAAGGAGATTAGACTTAGACCAGAAATTGGTTTACATGATTTAGAAACTAAGATTAGAGGAGCTAAAGAGTTTTTAGCTGAGGGTAACAAGGTAAAGTTTACAATAAGACTTAGGGGAAGACAATTCCTACATACAGACAGAAGTATATCTTTGGCTAATCAGATAGCAGAATTTTTGAAAGATGTAGCAGAGATTGAATCGGAGAAGCCAATCTCCGATGAGAACAGAGAATATACAATAGTATTCTCACCTAAGAAACAGGAGGAGAAAAAGGATGGGAAAAGGACTAAAGACACACAAAGGAGCGGCGAAGAGGTTCAGAGTAACAGGTAGTGGAAAGATAATGAGGGCTCATGCATACAGTGGGCATCACTTTATGAAGAAGAGTAAGTCTGCACTTAGGGTCCTTAAGAGTCTTACTGAGGTTGATAAGACTAATCTTAAAGCAGTTAAAAGATTAATACCTCATAGTTTATAAGGTGGAGATATGGCTAGAGTAAAAGGTGGAATAGTTACAAGAAGAAGACACAAGAAGATATTGAAGCTTGCAAAGGGGTATAGAGGTGCAAGGAGTAGAAGATTTAGGTCTGCTAATGAGACTCTATTAAAGGCTCTTAGTTATGCCTATAGGGATAGAAGGGCTAGAAAGAGAGAGTTTAGAAGGTTGTGGATAGCTAGGATAAGTGCTGGAGTGAGGGCTCTTGGTATGACCTATTCTCAGTTTATGCATGGATTAAAGCTTGCAGGGGTCTCTTTAAATAGAAAGGTATTAGCCGATTTGGCGGTTTCAGACAGCGAAGAGTTTAGAAGAATAGTTGAACTTTCTAGGTCTGCCCTAAAGGCATAGAGGTTATTATGAAAGGACTAACCTATTTAGGGATATTGGTCCTTAGTATTTTAATTACGTATTTTTTTACTCCTATCTTTAGGAGGTTTTCTGTAAAGATAGGATTGTTAGATAAGCCTAACCCACGTAAGATACATTCTGAACCAATCCCCCTAGCTGGGGGATTTAGTTTTTTGTTTACCTTTATTATCCTTTCACTGAGTTTTCTTCCTGTAGATAAGAAGTTAGCTGGTATTATTGGAGGAGCGTCTCTGATATTCCTTACACATTTGGTTGATGATTACTTTAAGGCAAACTCAAAAGATTTTCCAGCTCTTCCTAAATTTTTAGGACAGGTTGCTAGTGCTTTGATAGTAATAGCGGGTGGAATAAGTATATCTTCTATTAGAAATCCTTTTACTGGAGCATATATAGTTTTTTCTCCTTTATTCTCCACCTTACTTACAATAGTATGGATAGTTGGAGTAAGTAATCTTATAAACTTTGCTGATGGATTAGATGGCCTAGCTTCAGGTATAACCGCTATTGCAAGTAGCACCTTAGCAATAGTTAGTAGCCTTTTGAATAGGGGTTATGCTGCGACTATGGCTGTAATCCTTCTTGGTATCTCTTTGGGTTTTTTAAGGCATAATATGAGCCAAACTAATAAGGTATTTATGGGAGATAGTGGAGCTTATCTGCTTGGATTTATATTAGGAACTATTGCAATAGAAGGAACAATGAAAGGGACTACTGCAATTGCGGTTCTTGTTCCTTTTATAGCCCTTGGCCAGCCAATAATAGATACAGGTATAAATGTTATAAGAAGAACACTTAAGGGTGAGCCTTTTTATAAGGCAGATAAAGAACATTTACATCATAGACTTTTAGACTGGGGGTTAAATACTACCCAGGCTCTTCTCTTCATATACCTTATCAATATTTGTTTCTCTTTAATGGCTCTTCTAGTTATATTTGCTAGAAAGTAGGTGACACTAATCTTAGATTAGATGTCCGCCCTATTGAAGATTGTTATAGCCTTTATAGTAGTTGTTTTTCTTTTACTTCGTAAAGTAAAGTTAGGATATTGCCTCTTATTTGGTTCTTTAGTTCTTGGTCTTTTATTTGGTATTCAATTCTCGGATTACTTTAGATTTACACTTTTGGCATTTAAAGACCCTTCTAATCAGAGATTAATAATAACACTTGCTACCATATTAATACTTGCCAATGTAATGGGTGAGACAAAGCAGTTAGAGAGGATAGTATCTTTGGCTAGAAATGTAATAAAAAATCCAAAGATCATTATAACTGCTATGCCTGCTTTGATAGGATTTCTTCCTATTCCAGGTGGAGCACTCTTTTCTGCCCCTTTAGTAGAAAAGACAGATATTGATTTAGAGATTAATCCTTCCATGCGCTCATTTATAAACTACTGGTTTAGACATGTATGGGAATATTTCTTCCCACTTTATCCTGAAGTGGTGTTGGCTACCGCATTGACCGGTATAGAGATGTCTAAGTTTATACTTATACAGATACCCCTCTCCATTACTGCTATTATAATTGGTTTTCTATCCATAAGTAGATTAAAGCTCAGCATTAAAGTAGTAGAAGACCCTAATGATAATGAGTGGAAGATCTTAGTTCTCTACGTCTTACCAATACTTGTTCCTATAATACTTATCCTAATAGGAGTAACCTCTTGGCTAAGTATACTTATAGGTGTGATTATATCTTTGCTCATTGATAGGGAAAATTCTTTTAAAGTTCTAAAAAAGGTTCTGCTAAAATTCCCTTGGGATGTAATTCTAAATGTTGTAGGAGTAATTGTTTTTAAGAGCTTTGTGGAAAATACAGGAGGTATCCCTCAAATGGTTCATTTTTTTACACAGCACAATTTCCCTCTGATACTTATAACTACTACAGCTCCCTTTTTGGTAGGATTATTTAGTGGTATGGGTATTGTCCCCATAGGGATTACATTCCCTCTAATTTTACCATTAACTAATGCGACTAATTTTCATTCTACTGTGATATTAGCTTTTGCCTGTGGGTTTATGGGAGTAATGTTATCTCCAGCACATCTTTGTTTTGTAGTGAGTAACCAGTATTTTGATGCGGATATAAGAGAAGTCTATAAGTTGCTTATAATTCCAGTCTTATCAATTATACTTGTCGCTTTGATACTATACTTTTTAAAAGGAGGTTGAGTTAAAGATGGAAAAGTTAGAATATGCGGTACAAAGATTAGGGTTAAGATTAGGAGAACTTAATACGTTTAAATTAATAAAAAGATTTAATCTGAATGGATGGCTCTTTAGCATAGATAAAGAAAATTGGCAAGAGTTACATATAGGTGATAGATGGCCGACCCAAGCCTTCCCATGTTACTTTAAAAAAGAATTTACTATTCCTGAAGAGTTTAAAGGTTTACCGGTGGGATTACAAGTTTGGGTAGAAGGAGAAGGAATAGTTTATATTAATGGAAAGCCTATAGGAGGATTAGACCCAAACCATAGAGAGTTTAAGCTCCTTGATTCTGCTAATGGTGGAGAGAAGTTTACTGTTCTGATTGAAGCTGTGCCTAGAGGACCTTTTGGGAGCTATGTATCAGATCCGCATCTAGCTCAGGCAAGGCTAGTCAGTATTGATGATGCTGTAGAATCTGCATTATTTGACCTTTATGCAGTTTTAGATGCAGTCAAGAATCTTTCTGATGATAATGAATTAAAGGAATTCTTGATAAATGCTCTAGATTCTTCTCTAAGCTTAGTGAAGTTTCCTTCTCATACAGAGGAATTTCTAGTAAATATTTCTGAGAATCCCTTTGGAAGTAGAATGGTTCTTGGAGTATGGAATCCTCCAATCCCAAAAGGCGAATTTGTAAGTCCCCAAGAAACTAGAAAGAGTATAGTAGAGGCTAGTAAGAAACTTAAAGAGCTTCTAGAAAAGATAAAAGCTCAATATCCACCTATAGGAAATATTACTCTAACTGGACATTCTCATATAGACTTGGCTTGGCTTTGGCCTATGAATGAAACAAGGAGAAAGATTAGAAGAACGATGTCTACTATGGTTACTCTTATGGATAGATATAAGGATTTTAAATTTAACCAGAGTAGTGCACAGATCTATGCCTTTTTGAAAGAAGATGAACCTGAGCTTTATGAGAAAGTTAAAGAGAAGGTAAAGAGTGGTCAATGGGAACCTGTAGGTGGTATGTGGGTTGAGAGTGACTGTAACCTTACTTCAGGCGAGTCTCTTGTTAGGCAGATGTTGTATGCACAGAGATTTTTTGAAAAGGAATTTGGTAAGAGATGTAAGGTTGCCTGGCTTCCAGATGCCTTTGGTTTTACTTGGACGTTGCCTCAGCTATTTAAGAAGGCTGGTATAGACTATTTCCTTACTACTAAAATTAACTGGAATGAAACTAACAAATTCCCATATGACCTATTTTATTGGCAAGGTTTAGATGGAACAAGAATAATAGCTCACTCCTTCTTAAATCCTGGACAAGGCTATAATGGTAATATTCAGGCGCTAGATATACTTGGTACATGGAAAAACTATAGACAAAAGACTATATATCCAGATACCCTATTATCCTTTGGCTATGGAGATGGTGGTGGTGGACCTACTAGAGAGATGCTAGAGATGTATGAGAGATTTAAGGAATTTCCTGGGTTTCCTAGATTAAAGATGGGATATGTAGAAGAATATTTTGAAAAAGCACCTAAAGAAGGACTTCCAGTTTGGGATGGAGAACTCTATCTAGAGCTCCATCGTGGAACATACACAACCCAATCTAAGATGAAGAAGGCTAATAGGAAGGTTGAGCATCTCCTCTATACTGCAGAAGTACTTGCTAGTGTAAGGTATCTTTTGACAGGTAATTATCCTCAAGATGAGCTAACTACAGGATGGCATAAGTTACTTAGAAATCAGTTCCATGATATACTCCCAGGTTCCTCTATCAAAGAGGTATACGAGGATGCACTTAGAGAATTAAAAGAGGTTGAAGATTCTACTAGTAAGATTATAGAAGATTCTATAAGGACTATAGCTGGAAGATTAAAGGTCGATAGAGAGGCTATTATAGTTTTTAATCCTACTTCTTTTCCTAGAGAACTGTTATATATAAGTAAGAACATACCAGCTGGAAGTCTTGAACTTTCAGATGGAAGGTCTATTTTTGTTCAAGATTTGCTAGATGGGGCAAGACTACTGTATAGTCCAGAAGTTAAAGTCCCTCCAATGGGATATGTAATACTTTATAAGTCTCAAGAATCTCCCAAAACCAGTAGAGTTTCAGCTTCAGAAGATACTTTAGAGAATGACCTAGTTAAGATTAAGATAGGAAAGGATGGAACTATTATTTCCTACTACGATAAAGTAAACGATAGAGAACTCTTCTTAGATAGAGGTAATCAACTTTGGGCTTATTCTGATAGACCTAGAAACTGGGATGCTTGGGATATTGCTACAGATTACGAAAACTATGGAGAAGAGATTAGAGATGTTGAGTATATAAGGGTTTTAGAAAATGGACCTGCAAGGGCTTCTATAGAAGTAAAAAAGAGATATCGTAATTCTTCTATAATTCAGAGGTATATACTTTATGCTGGAAGTCCAAGACTAGATATAGAAACCAAGATAGATTGGCACGATAGAAGAATACTAGTTAAGGCTCTATTCCCATTTGATATAAGAAGTTCCTACGCAACATATGAGATAGCTTATGGACACATAGATAGACCTACGCATAAGAATACTAGCTGGGATTCAGCGAGATTTGAAGTCCCAGGCCATAGGTGGGTTGATATTTCAGAGGGTAACTATGGAGTAAGTATTCTAAATGATGCAAAGTATGGTTATAGTGCCAATGGAAATACTATAGGACTTTCTCTACTAAGAGCTCCAATATATCCAGATTACTTTGCTGATGAGGGTGAACAGTCCTTTGTATACAGTATCTTACCTCATAGAGGTGACTGGAGAACAGATACTGTAAAAGAAGCGATTGTTCTTAATACTCCACTAGTGGGTATCGCTCTAGCAAATACAGCAGGTGGAGCTGAACTATCTAGATCATTTGTTGAGGTAGATGCTGACAATGTGATAGTAGGAGCGTTCAAGAAAGCAGAGGATGATGATGCGATAGTCTTAAGACTATACGAGGCTTATGGTTTTAGAGGTAGAGTAAGGATAAAATTTGGATTTGATGTAAAGAAAGCTGTAGAGACTAATCTACTGGAGGACGACCTTACTCCATTAGATGTGAAGTCTAATGAAATAGAGGTTTTATTCAAACCATACGAAGTAAAGACTATAAAGCTGTTTGTATAAAGGGAAGGGGATTATGAGTTTTAGTTCTATTATAAAGGTATTACCTACGAGGGTATATAGGGTATATAAGGGGGGTGCCCTCCTTGATTTATTTAGGGGAGAAAAAGACCCTAAGGATACAAATTATCCTGAAGATTGGATATGCTCTACAGTGAGAGCATTACAGCCTTATGGGGTATCAGATGAGAGTATATCTAAGATAGAGCCTATAGAGGACAGAAAGAATATTGAGGAACTAATTAACCTTTATCCTATAGAGATACTTGGAGATAAGTATATAGACCTATATGGAAATAAGTTAAACATACTAGTTAAGCTTCTTGATTCCGCTATACGGCTTCCATTACAGTGTCATCCAGAAAGGTCCTTCTCTCAAAAATTTCTTAATGCTAACTTTGGTAAGGCTGAGGCATGGTTTATAGTTGGGACTAGGAAGATATCATCTGAGGAACCATACATACTCCTAGGATTTAAAGAGAAGGTAAATAAGAAAAGATTAATGTCTATCATAGAGAATGATGATTCAGAGGGGCTTGTTTCTCTTATGAATAAGATTAGAGTATCCCCTTACGATACATACTTTATTGCTCCCGGATTGCCACATGCCATTGGTGAAGGTGTGTTTATGGTTGAGACGCAAGAACCTTCCGATTTTACATTTTATCTAGAGCGCAAATGTGGAGATATTGTATCTACTGATCAAAAATGCACGTTGAACCTAGGATGGGACCTGTCTTTAGAGGCTTATGATTATAATCAGTACTCAGAGTCAGATATAAAAGAGAAGTTTGGGATGAAAAAAGAGTTGGTATCTGGAACAGAAAAAGGTAAGATTTATGCTCTAAATGGTGGTAGTTATATGAAGTCATGCTTCGAGATACTCTTCTTGGAGGGTGTAAAGGATATTCCTCTATCTTTTAGAAGTTTTGCATCTATAGTGATATTAAGTGGAAAGGGTTATATTGCTAGAGGAAAAGAAGAATATCCTATAAAGATGGGAGAGACTTATCTACTACCATTTAACTTCGGAGAGCACCGATATATTGGAGAAGAACCACTAGATATAGTTGTCTCTTTACCACCTAATGTGTAATATTGTGTGTTTTCAAAATAATGTAGTTTGGTAGGGGCATTAGCGTATGCCCTTAAAATTATCTTATATCTACCAACCGTATCTTTCTGGACCCCAAGGTTTCTTTATATATTCTTGTTTTGCTAATATAAGCGTATTAGATGGTATATCTTCATAGGCTATAACTCCAGGACCTACTAAGCTATAACATCCTACCTTTACCCCTGGCATTATTATAGCGTTTACACCAGTTCTAGAAAAATTGCCTATATATGTAGCATTGGCTCCTTCTTTTGGAAATTCAACTCTATCTTTTATCCTATGTGTAGTATACCTATCGTCAAATCTTAATGTCCCACATACCGTAGCAGCACCTATATCTACAGAGTATCCAAATACCCCATAGAGTTCGGAATAATGAACTACATATACATTTTCAAAAAAGACCCCTTCTATCTCTGCACAATGTCCTATATGACATCTATTTCCTATAGATGTATAAGCCCCTACCTGTGGATAGCTATAAATGAAGCAGTTATTCCCTACAATAGCTGGACCAGTAAATATTGCCCCATTAGTTATTGTGGTATTATCTCCAACTATGAGATTATCCATAATTACAACCCTTGGACCTATATGGGAGTTTTTGCCCAATACCACTTTCCCTTTTATGTATGCATCTTGAGATATAGTTGAATTTTCTGGGATTATATTCTCTCTTATAGAGCCACTTAGAAATTCTATATATCTTCTATTTGCCTCAAGTATATGCCAAGGTTTGTCTATATCTACAAAGAAGCCTTCTGTTTCTACAGCATAGATGTTTAGCCCTTGCTCTATCATTACCTGAAAACTCTGAGCTAGTTCTATCTCTTGAGGAGGCATACCACCAACAGGGATATTTCTCATAAAGTTAGGAGTCTTCTCTAGATACTGTAAATATTCTTTTCCTATAAAGTAGACTCCGCACATTCTATAAAAGCCAGATCTTGGATGACCTTCTATAGAGGTTATCTTTCCATTATTGATACTTGAACAGATCCAGTCTTGTGGTTCCTCCTTACCTAGGGGAGATACAAGAGATGTAAGCCTAAGTCCTTCAGATTTTTCTATAAATCTCTCAAGGTCTTTTGGATGAAGGACTATATCTCCATACAGCACCAAGATATCGTCTTGAGGAATAGACTTTAAAGAATCTATCAATGCCTTAGCTGTTCCATGTTGTTTATCTATCTCTATGTAATTTATGTTAGAAAAATCCTTTAAGGCATACTTTATATCCTCTTTTAGATAGCCAACTATAGCATATATATCAAGGTCATATTTCTTCAATTCTTCGACTAAGATTTGGATTACAGGCTTATTGGCAACTGGGATAGTGGCTTTAGGCATAGTTTCGCTGTAGGGCCATAATTTTGTTCCGCTTCCTCCGGCTAAGATTATAGCCTTCATAACCATTCCTCCCTATTTATCTTTAGATTTTCAAAAACTGTAGACTCTACATTATCATAAATCTCTTTTACTACCTGACCAAAATAATAGTCAAAAGACAAAAGTAAAGCACCTACTACAGGTTCATATTTGGGCAAGACTATCTCTGCTATTGGATTAAACGAGTGTAACTCTGCCCTTATAAAGTCTGTCAATAGGGGTCCCTTAGCCTTAAAGATACTTCCTCCCAGAACAACTTTAACTTTTTCTTTTACTAGAGAGAGACTTTTCATAATAGCATATGCAGATAAAGCGGTCTCTCTGGCTATCATCTTTACTATTTCTACAGAGACCTTGTCACCCTGATAGGCACACTCAAATAGTATTGGTGTTAGAAGTAGCATCTTGCTTCTATCAATCTTTCCATAATAGAGCTTCTTGGCTAAAGACACAAAGTCGCTCTCCTGGAAGAATTCTAAGACCTTCTTGGACAGTATAGTATCTTCCCCTCTACCATCATAAGCCCTAAAAACTCTGTGAAGTATCTCTCTTGAGATATCTCCAGAGCCTCCCCAGTCTCCAAATATATATCCTTCTCCGAAGAGTCTTGCTTCCTCCCCAGATTTACCTATTCCTACCGCGTTAGTTCCCGTCCCCATAATTACTGCAATTCCATAAGGCTCTTCTATTATTCCAGCCTTGAGAGCTGCCATCGTATCATTTTTTATTATTACTCTATCTACTCTTTCTAATTTACTTACCGCATCTTCTAGCATTTCAAAGTCCTCTGGAAAATCCGCTCCTGCAAGACAGAAACAGCCTAGACTTGCTTTCTCAATTCCTGCCATGTTAAGTGCCTCTGAGATTGCCTTATCAATCTCCTTCATAGCATGTTCTAAGCCAAATACCTCGTAATTGCCGGTTCCCCCTGTGCCAAATCCTAATATTTTACCCTTTTCATCAGCAACTAGACAATGAGTCTTAGATGCTCCTGCATCAATACCAAGTAGATACATCTTAATTACCTCCCAAAGAACTGTGGAAGAAAAGTTTTATTCTCTTCGAGTATCTTTTCTAAGAGTCCTTCAGCTACCGCCTTTGCTCCAACTAAGGGGTGAATTAAAAGTGCCTGCTTTGCCTTTTTTATATCACCCTCTACCGCTGACTCTACTGTCAATTGTTCATAATATTTTACCGTCTGTGCCAGCCCTTTTATAAATGGTTCTAGTCTTCCCATACTAATGGGCATAGCCCCATTACCACTTATAACACATGGAACTTCAACAACTCCGTTATCTGGAAGGTCTGTAATTGAACCATTATTCATTACATTTACTATCTGTATATCTCTCCTATCTAGATAGATAGATTTCATAAGTTCTACTGCTGCGTCTGAATAGTGAGCTCCGCCTCTCTGACTCAGCTCTGGAGGTTTCTCTTTTAGAGATTCGTCTTTATACTTTTCTAAAAGCTTTTCTTCTACCTCTAGGACTATCTCCCCTCTTGTCCTCTCTGAACTTTTCTGAGCTTCCAAGACTTCGTCCTTAAAGTAATAGTAGTGTAGGTAGCTATTAGGTATCATATTTATCAGTTCTACTATTCCCCTTTCTTTCTGAGAGAGGCCATCTTTTACATTTTCAAGAATCTTATTAGTAACGTCGTTTCCTCTACAATATACCCTTCTTACCCAGCTCAGATGATTTAATCCAACATAATCTAGATAAATATCACTTATATCTACGCCTAAGATATTGGCAAATCTATAGAAGAAATTTATAGGAACATTACATAACCCGATAGTTTTTACCTTAGAAAATCTTAGTAAAGCCTCGGTAACTATTCCAGAAGGATTTGTAAAGTTTATAAGCCATGCATTATTGGTCAGCTCTTCAATATCTTTTGCTATGTCTAGCATAACAGGGATTGTTCTTAACGCGTTAGCGAAACCTCCCGCTCCTGTAGTTTCTTGTCCTATCACTCCAAACTCAAGAGGAATCCTTTCATCCTTTATCCTAGCCCTTATTCCTCCAACTCTTATCTGTGAGACAACAAAGTCTGCTCCCTCTAAAGCCTTTTTTCTATCTGTAGTTAGTGATAGCTTGATGGGAACATTTGAGCTCTCAACCATTCTTCTTACTAAACTACCAACTATATTAAGTTTTTCTTCATCTATATCTACTAGCCTCAACTCTTTTACTGGAAATACCTCAAAACCCTTAATGATGCCCTCAACTAATTCAGGGGTATATGTGCTTCCCCCACCTATTACAGTAAGTATTAGTTGCTTCATAGCACCTCCTTTATTCTTCAATATCAACTGTTGGGATGGTAATCCCTATACGTCTTCCTATTCTACTTTCTCTACCTGCAGGGTCTATAGCTCTGCAGGTAACAAGATTTCTAGAAGAAGCTTGAATATTCTTTATATAAAAGAAACCATCAGCCTTAGAATAACCCTCACCTCTTACTGAATTATTCACTATTACCTGAATTTTTACACCTGGGTCCGCAGTTCCTTCGATCTCTAAAGTTCCATTTATTACATTCATCTTTATAGTGGTAATTACTGGAGGAGCAACAACCTCTTTCGGTGGAGTAATCTCTATTGGAGGTAGAATGATTTTGAATTCTCTCAAATTAGAAAGAGCTGTGTTATTTAAGCCTTTTATAACTGGAAGCTTTGTCCATACATTACTGTCTCCAAATCTTCCCTCTACTGTGTAACCTGGTCTAATGAGTCCTCTAAAGAGTGGAAAACTTCCCTCTAAGAAATTTTCATTTATTGGTGCTAGTATCATCCACTGTGTTGCTGTCCAGACACCTCTTAGTTCAGGTGTATTTGCATGTCTATTTGGTATAATCTGAAAACCTCCAGTATCTTCTGGTGTGGCATCGACATATTCTCCTTTAAAGACATCTGATGTAGATATATCTATTACCCCAGGGTGGTTAGCCCTTACTGAACTTGGATATGCAAATAGAGTTCCTCCAAACCTTCCAGTTCCTCTAACAGCTCTTACAACCTTAGCTATTACCTCTCTTTCTGTCTCAGAATAGCATAGATAGACATTACCATCTACCTTATTTTCAAAAAGGATTTCCTTAGGCATTATTGAGGGTGCGGTAACTAGTATTACAAGTCTATCTCCTATGCTTGGGGTGTAGTTTTCTGGAATAGGAGAGAGTTCCTCTTTCTCTAGAAAGACTTTATTGCCCACAAATGGAGCCCACTCTCTAAAGATAAGTGTCCCTCCTTCTATGTTAGTCAGTATTCTACTATTAAGTTCGCTAGAAATATCTGTCCCTCTGGGTATAATACTTATTATTCTTCCAGATTTTTCAGCTGTATTTATGGGGTCTACTTCGCTCTTTCCAACAGTTATATGAATAGCATTTACCGCACTAGCAGAAACTACCCCACTTTCTATGTATCCGCTAGCCCTAAATGCATCAGAGTTATAGGTTACTGCAGGTTTATCGACCTTACCTAGAGTTATCCAATTATTTCCCCTATCTAAGCTAACCTCAATAAGTCCTGAATAGTCATTGATTATTCTTAATCTAAATAATTCTACTTCCTCGTTCGCATAAGAGATAGAAACAGAAAGTAATAGAACCACAGCTAACAAGAATAGAATTATATACTTCAAGATTCTACCTCCTTCCAAATATGTTGTATACTAATTATATACTAAAGAAAACAGAAAGTTCAAAAAGGAGGGGAATTTTATGGATGTCTACGAGGCTATAAGGACAAGAAGAAGTGTGAGGGCATATCAAAGCACCCCCGTTCCTGAGGATGCATTAAATAGAATCTTAGAGTCTGCTCGTCTTGCACCATCAGCAGGTAATAGACAAGATTGGAAGTTTATAGTTGTTAAGAATCCAGAGACTATAAAAAAGATAGCTGAGGCGGCAAATAATCAGCAGTTTATAGCTCAGGCACCAGTAGTTATAGTAGCGGTTAGCCTTAATCCAGATAGAGTTATGAGTTGTGAAGTCCCTGCTTATGCGGTTGACTTAGCAATAGCTGTTGATCATATCACACTTTCAGCAACTGCAGAAGGTTTGGGGACTTGCTGGATAGGGGCATTCTCTCAGGGTAAGATGAAAGAGATTTTGGGCGTTCCAGACAAGTATAAGATTGTAACTCTTACACCACTTGGCTATCCTGCAGATTCTCCAAGGCCAAAGATGAGAAAATCACTTGGAGAAATTGTCTGCTATGAGAAATTTACTGAATAGAATTAGGGAGCCGTGAGGCTCCCTTATCTATGCAATAACTACGGTTTTTTACTCACGTAGATGTGATTTATAATTACCATGGTTTTAATATCACTTTTAGCGCTTCTCTTGTTTCTACTAGTTTTAGTCCTTTATTAATCTCATCTAATGGTAATATATGGGTTATAAGTTTTCCTACTTGAACCTGTCCACTAGCTATAAATTTTAATGCTAAGGCGTTATCTTTTGGTGAAGAGCCGTGACTCCCATGAACAAAGACCTCTTTATAATGTATTCTATTTGTGTTTATGGGTACATCTTTTGTGTTTGGCGGAAGTCCGCCAAAGAAGTCTACAATTCCTAAATTCCTAGCCATAAAAATAGCTTGAGCTTGAGCATCTCCAGATGGCGCAGCAACTATAACTACATCTGCACCAAGTCCATCTGTCTCTTTAAGAACTACTTCAATTGGGTCCTTTTCCCTTGCATCTATCAAAACATCTATGTCAAATTTTTTAGCCATTTCTAATCTCTTTTCTGCTATTTCGGAGACAATAATCTTTGTTGCCCCTTTTGCCCTAGCTAACATTGCATGCATAAGTCCAATAGGACCTGCGCCTATTATAACTACAGTATCACCTGCCTGTATCTTAGATAAATCTTGTCCATTTACTACGCAGGCTAATGGTTCGGTTAGACATGCCTCATCAAAAGATAGATGTTCTGGTAATTTTTGCACTATCTTGGCATTTATAGCAGCCCTAGGAATAGCCATAAATTGAGCAAAGCCACCTTGAAGTTGATAACCAAATGATATGAGATTTATACAGTTATTCTGATGCCCTCTTAGACAGTAGAAACATTTACCGCAAGGGACATCTGCTCCAAGAACAACCCTATCTCCCTCATTAAATTCAGTGGTCTTTTCTCCCACCTTATAAACTATACCTGCTACCTCATGCCCAATAATTTGAGGGGGCTTTACATTTACATGTCCTCTATGAAATATCCTTACATCAGAACCACAGATAGCAACACTTTCTACCTTAAGTATAAATCCATCCTCAGGTAATTCTGGGTCAAGGAAGTTTTCTCTTATTACCATATTATCTAGAGATTCAAGAATAGCTGATTTCATTGTATTCTCCCCTTTCTTTTATATCAGGATGAAAAGCTTAGCATTTCTTTTAATCTTTTTAGATTATCCTCTATTGTTCCTTTGCTCATAAATATCCCAGATGTCCCCCCTATAAAGATTTCAGCTCCAACCTCTCTTAATCTTTTACCGGTATCTATACTAATTGCTCCGTCAACCGCAATCCTAACTAGAGGGTTTTCTTTATCTATAAGAGACTTGAGCTTTTCTACCTTCTTTATACTCTGCTCTATAAAGCCTTGCCCAGCAAACCCTGGTTCAACGGTCATAACAAGGACCTCATCTATCTCTGGTAATAGAAGAGTAAGAGCTTCTGGAGGAGTAATAGGATTTATAGCTACCGAAACTATTTTTCTTAAGCTTTTTATATTTCTAGCAAGTCTAATGGGAGCTTTGGTAGCTTCTAAATGAAATATTATTATATCTGCAGATGAAAATTTATCTATAAATCCTTCTGGATTTTCAACCATAAGATGTGCCTCAAATGGAAGTTTAGAGACTGGTCTTAGACTATTTAATATATCTTGCCCCAATGTGATATTTGGGACGAAGTGTCCATCCATAATATCAAAGTGGAACCTATCCGCACCAGCGGATTCTAATCTTCTGAAATCTTCCTCTAGATTTCTAAAATTCATACACATCACTGAAGGGCTTACCTCTATTTTTTTCATAATCATCATTTTAGATAACTTTAAGCACTTGTCAAGGCGATAAAGGTCTTAATTTATTCTTGGATTAGTGCAATTAGTATTTATTTATGCTAAAATTAATCTGTAAAAAATTTTTATTATTAAAAAGGGGATGAGGATAATGATTAAAGGGAAAGAGGGTATAGCCCTCATATTGGCAATTATCTTTATGTTGGCAATTACTATACTTTTAACATCGGTTTTGCTTTTATCTACTCAGGAGGTAAGTGCTACTCAAGCTTATCTAGATGGTACTAAGGCTCTCTACTATGCAGAGGCAGGCGTAGAGTATGCACAGGCAAGGATATTGAAGGCTGATGAAGACGGGAATTTGAATGATAGTTTTTTAAGTGAATTAGGTAATAGTAGCACGGATAATTATCTAAAGACCAGTTTCAGTGACGCTAATGTCAGAAGTGTCGACCTTAATGTAGTTCGTGGTAGTTCCGCTCATAGATACATAATGAGTTGTGAGGTTAAATACAACAAGACTACTAGGAAAATTACTAAAGAGATAAGGATATTATACCCAGGCCTATGGGACAAGGCAATGGCAAGCGAAGGAGAGATAAAATTAGATGTAAATAAAGCACAAGGAGGAAATTTAGTAATTAATGGGAACATACATTCTAATAGTAGTATCACTAGTAAAGACCTTATAACCATTAATGGAAATGTTTCTGCTACCGGAAGTATAGATACTCAGATTAATGTTAGTAGTGGATATAGTAAAACCCCTAATGCGTCTAGACTTTCTTTTCCTAATATAAGTTTTGATGAATATAGGGCAAAATCAACATATGTTTATAATAATCAGACCGATTTTGTTAATGCTCTTAGGAATGGTCAGATTCAGACTACGCCTGGTGAGGTTACTTATGTTTATATAAATGGAGACTTCCATCTGGCAAACATCCAAGGGCTAAATATTTCTAATCTCTGTATAACTGTAAATGGAGACATACATGTCAATAATACTAGTGATATGACTATAGATGGTGGAAGTAAGATGGTTACCTTTATATCGAAGAATCTAAAGTATAACAATGATGCTAAGATTACTTTCAAAAACTGTATAATTTACACAGAGTATAATACAGATTTTACAAATATGAAGGCTGATGTTACTATACAAGATGGTGCAGTATATGCTAGAAATGGATATATAGGCTTGGAAAATATAAAGAAAACCTTTACGATAACTCATGGAAATTGGGGTTACTCTAAAGTTTCACATTTGTTCGATCAATATCAAGTTGAGTCTTGGTCTGATGCTAGCGTATAATGAATATTCATTAATATTTTTGGAGGGATGATATTTGGAGGAATTACTTAAGGACTTAGATTTATCCTTAGGCTTAAGTAGTGAAGAGGCAAGTAAAAGGTTAAAGACTTACGGTTA
>JAOACC010000018.1 GCA_026418035.1 bacterium | reverse complement strand
GCAGCGTCAGATGTGTATAAGAGACAGGAGTCACTAAGAGATAAAAGATTTAGATTGGGATTAGACTCAATACTTATAGGCTATTATACAGACGTTGGACCCAGAGGAGAACCAGAAGCTCTTATCGGTCTGACATTGTTAGGCATAGGTTATAGAAGATATTTCAATATGGCTGGTCCATTCTATTTATACGGAGAGGGAGGAGTTGAAGCTTTTATATTTCCTTATTTAGAAGGTGGTATCATTTTCGCTACTCCTTTCGGGATGGAGTTTAAGATGGGTATCCAACTCAGCTTGGGTATAGAAGAATACACATATGGTGGTGAGACAGAATACTCTTTTTACCCTGATCTAGGCATCGCCTTAGGTCTTGGTTTTAGATTTTAATAGATTATTGTTTTTCCCTTATAACTGAAGTTACAACACACCTACACCCAATATGAAGTGGGACCTTTGGATAATCTTCAAAAGAAAAGTTTTTATCTTTTAAGCTTCTACAATAGGGACATACATTTTCGTCATTGGCATTTATAAGCTTCCACTTCTCTGTTAGCTCAGACCTTCTAAATTTCTTGAAATCACGATAATCCCTTGTAGCATAAGCAGACATCATATAGGTATGGGCTATCAAGAATGAGACCTCTTCTATATATTGCCAATAGAGGGACATCTCTTCATAGAAGAGATCTAGATCTTTTATCTCTTCGATGAAAGAAGAGAATTCATTTTCGTTAGAAACAATATCTCCTCTATTCTTTCTTCTCAGATAATACTTAATGGCATCATAGCCATATTTCTCTATTAATGCATCATAGATAGGTGAGGCTAAGGCATCTCCTCCAAAAAGGACTTCTATATCACAGTATGGACGGACTTCAAGAGAGAGAATTGCGTTAGACCTAAACTTAGAAATTAACTCCTTCCTTTCTTCATCCGATAGTTCTTCCCAATTGGGATACTCTTTTATCTGTTCCTCTATCTTTCTAAGATATATAGGCTTAAAAGTCTTTATATACTCATCCACCTCTTTGCATCTTATCTTGTAACGAGCCACCAAAGAGGAGATATTTTCTGCAACCCTATAGATATCATCAGATAACCCTCTATCTAGCATCTCTTTTATCCTTTTGGCAACATCTTCGTCTACTCCATATACGGTTATGGGAAATGTACTCTTAGGATTAAGAATCCATCCATTATCTTCTGACTTAGTTACTTCACCAGTATCTATTACTTCTGGACGAGACCTAACACGTGAAGCGAACTCAGTTAATAACCTTTTCTCTTCTCTCTTCCTTGCCATCGATCTTATAGATATCCAGATAAGAGATACCGCTATAAATACAAGTATTATCCATAACATTGTCTATCACTCTCCTTAAAGCATGTCTATAATTAACTATACTAGCTTAGAGAAAATAGTCAAGCTTGAAAGTATATACCAATCACTAAAAGCAAAAGTATCTAAAATTTATAGGGGTTCAAAAATTTGAACCCCTAATTTATCAAAATTGTTCTTACCAATTTAGTAAATAATATCTTTACATTAAGTCTTCTTTATCCAAACTTCCATTGGCCCTGATTCTCTATTTGCCCAGGCATAATAAGGTATAGCGATAAAATCAACTTCTCTTTTAATAGAACTAGCTTCTTTTATTGGGAGATAAAGCTTACTCCAATTATTTGGACTATTTAAGTACCCTTTACCTTTTACAATAACTACTCCTCCAAGAATATCTCTATACTCTTCTTCTAGCTCTACATCTTTAGAAATCTCTAAATCCCACACATCACCCCAAGGATTATCTACTGCTTCTAAACAATATATAATTGGGCCTCTTCTTATAGCAATTCTTCCTATATTTGCCTTTACACTTGGATGGCTTTCTAAAAACTCTGGCTTCATACTAAGTTCTAGTTTTACGGTATCTTCATTATGCCACTCTCTATCTATCACTATATAGCCATTCTCCAATACAGGCTGGATCTTCTCTCCACTTACAGTAACAGAATATTCTTTAGCCCAATCTGGCTTTCTCAAGAATAGTTTGAATCTAGCATTGCCTAATATTTTAAACTCTATCAATCCATCCCAGGGATAATTGGTACTCTCTTCTATTTTTACTCTAGAACCATTTACATCTACTTCAACAACACTACTAGCATATAGATGAACCCAAACCCCTTCATTAGACGTAGAATACATATAACCAGGGATAGATGTTATAGTCCTTGCTATATTAGGAGGACAGCAGGCACAGGCAAACCATCTCTGCCTTCTATGATTCCCCCTATCAGCCAATGGATTTACATAGAAGTACTCTTTTCCATCTAAAGATATGCCAGAGAGTATCCCATTATAGAGACAGAGTTCTACGATATCTGCAAATCTACCCTCCCCCAAAGCTAAGAGCATCCTATAGTTCCACATAAGATTTGCTATGCTAGCACAGGTTTCTGCGTAAGCTGTCTCATTTGGAAGCTCATAATTATCACCAAATGCTTCTCCTTCTTTTCTTGCTCCAGCACCTCCAGTAACATACATCTTCTTTGTTACAAGATTGTCCCAGAGTCTTTCTAACGCATCTAACAATGCCTTCTCTCCTGTTTCCATATAAAGATCGGTGGCACCACAATTTAAATACAAAGCTCTTACTGCATGCCCTACAACCTCGTCTAATTCTCTAAAAGGCTTATGATCTATATGATACGAACTTCCTCCAATAATACCCTTCCCCCTTTCATCTATAAAGAACTTAGCTAAATTTAAGTATTTTTTATCACTTGTCTCTCTGTATAGCTCTACTAGAGCCATCTCTATCTCCGGATGGCCACAAGTTCCTTCTCTTCTCCCAGGTCCAAATAATCGATTTAGATAGTCTGCTAACTTTATTGCCACATTTAAGAAGTTTGTTTTTCCAGTCGCTCTGTGATGAGCTATAGCTCCTTGGATGAGATGCCCAGCACAATAGAGTTCATGCATATCCTTTAGATTTGTCCATCGGTCTTGCTTTCTCTCAAATGTAAAATAGGTATCTATATATCCATCCTCATCCTGAGCTAATCTAATTTCCTCTATAACATCGTCTACTAGTTTTTCTAGTTTTTCATCTTTATTGATGGCAAGATAAAATGATACTGCTTCTATCCACTTATAGACATCGGAATCATTAAAGAAGAATCCTACAAAGTCCCCCTTCATTTTCCCACTAGCAATCCTGAAATTGTTAATTCTACCAGTTTCTTCTATAATTTCATACTGGAGAGGAAGTGTAACCTCTCCCATAGTTTCTATTCTCTTAGACCAAAAATTATCAGTAAGCTTAACTGATTTTAAAGAAATAGGCTTTAATTTAGCATCTTTACTTTTACTTGTATCCACTACGTATGCCATTATTACCTCCTTAGTTTTCTATCCTTTTAATCCTGTTAATGCTATTCCTTGAATAAAATATCTCTGCCCTATAAAGAAGATAAGTATTACTGGAGCTAAAACCACCACAGAGGCGGCCATAAGATAGTGCCACTGAGCTGTATACATACTTCTAAAAACCGAAAGTCCTATAGCTAACGTGTATTTTCCCGGATCACTAAGATATATAATGGGACCTAATAAATCATTCCAGACACCTATAAAATTAAATATTGCTACTGTTATAATGGCAGGTTTGGATAGAGGAACTACAACGCTCCAAAGAACCTTTAATGGACTAGCACCATCCATATATGCAGCTTCATCTAGTTCATACGGAATAGTTAGAAAGAATTGTCTTAACAAAAATATATTAAACATTCCACCACCGAACCACGCTGGTACTGTTAATGGTATAAAAGTATTAAGAGCACCTAGCATCTTCCAAAGTATAAATGTTGGTATAAGCGTTACCGCATAAGGAAGCATTAGGGATGTTAGAAGTATTGCAAATATTAAATCCCTTCCAGGCCATCTCAATCTTGCAAAACTATACGCACAGATGATAGAAGTTAATACTACTCCTGACTCATTAAATATTAGTATCTTGAGCGTGTTTAAAAAATATGTCAAAAATGGCGCAGCGGTTAAAGCCTCTGGATAATTCTGCCATCTAAATGGTCTTGGTATCCACTCTGGAGGTAAGATAAATATCTGTCCTAACTCCATAAATGAGCTTCTTAAAAGCCATATAAATGGTAGCATAAAGACTATAGAACCTAATGCTAAGATTATATATGTTATTGTTTTACCGAGCTTTATCGAAAGGGATTTGCTAAGAGCCATTCTAATTACCTCCTTCTAGCACTCTCATAATAGACCCAGTATGGAGATGATTTAAAGACCACAAGAGTGAATGAGAGAATTATGATGAAGAGAATTATAGCTAAAGCACACGCATATCCCATCTGACCATATCTAAATGCAGAGAGGTATATATAATATACATAGAACATACTTGCATAATTTGGACCACCACTAGTCATTATATAGGCACTAGTAAAGACCTGAAAACTACCAATTATTGCCATAACTAGATTAAAAAATATGGTAGGTGTCATCATTGGTATAGTTACATATCTAAATCTATGCCACCAATTTCCACCATCTATCTCTACCGCTTCATAGAGTTCTTGCGGAACACCTTGTAAACCTGCTAGGAATATTACCATCATTCCACCCATTCCCCAGATACTCATAAATATCAATGAAGGAATAACCTGTTTTTCATCGTATATCCATAAAAGTCTTGGAAGCCCAAATCTCTGTAATATCTGATTCAATAGTCCAAAGTCTGGATTAAAGAGCCAGATCCAGAGCATTGCACTAGCAATTGCTGGGGTAATGGATGGAAGATAGAATATAGTCCTAAATAAAGGTAACCCCTTTACCTTCTGATTTAATAAAAAAGCTACTAAAAACGCAAATATTATTGAGGCTATAACACTTCCTACAGAATAATATATAGTAGCATAGATGGATTTCTTAAATATAAAATCTTCTACAAGCATCCTTCTAAAATTCCCTATACCAATAAAATGAGGTGTAGATACAACATTCCAGTCAGTAAAGCCTAAGACAAAACTTGCTATCATTGGTCCAAGTGTCCAGATAAGAAAACCTAATATAGCAGGAAGAGCCAATATTATTCCCCATTTAGCTTCATTACTATAGAGAGACTTCTTATTCATTACTTATCACCCTTGTTTTAAATTGATAGGAGCCAGAAAAATTCTGGCTCCCTTTATATTTTTACTTATCGTATCTTCCGATCAATAGGGGCTTAATCTTCTCAGCTATATTATCACAAGCGGTCTTAGCAGATACTTTACCAAGCCATACATTAGTCAATTCTTGATACATAATATCAGCAATCTTACCCCAATTTCTCAGGTAATAGCTTGGACTTCTTCTACCATACTTTAAAAGATAATCTATAACTGCAGGTTTATACTCTGGTGGATGGACCTCAGGGTCTAGCCACTGAGCAGTGTATTTAGGATTTGTATAATACCACTTTTGTAATGGCATCCATAGTCCGCCTCTTATAAGAGATATAACCTTTTCACTGTTCGTTGTCCATTTGTAGAATTCCCAGGATTCTTTAAGAGCTTTCTGAGCAGAGGCGACAAACATAACATTTGGAGCTCCTAATTCCAGGCACACAGGTTTTCTCAGCTTTGGAAGTGGAGCAACTCCAAGCTTAAGTCTTCCCTCCTTTGCCATTTGTCCTAGGTCTAAGAGAGCCCATTGTCCATCTATGTACATTGCTACCTTTTTAGTCTGCAAGGCTATTCTAAGTGCAGGGAATGCCTGCATCTGTGTAGGTGTAGGAGCTACATGATATTTAAGCATAAGGTCTGCCAATTTTTGAATTGCCTCAACTGATGCTGGACTATTGATTAATGGACGCTTACCTTCCGGATCACAGATATCTCCCCCGTTAGACCATATAAAAGGAAGTATTGGTGCCCACCATGTTCCAAACGCAACGCCATAAGTATCTATATTACTTGGGTCAAAACCAGGATCACCAGGATGTCTTCCATTTCTATCTGTAGTTAATTTTATTGCTGTATCTAGGAATTTCTCCCAAGTCCAAGCCTCTGGATTAGAAGCAGGGTAAGGAATTCCTGCTTTATCAAAAATCTCTTTGTTATACCAAAGGACCATAACCTCTGCTGCTAGGTTTGTTCCGATTGTCTTTTTGCCTTTATCATACCAATACCAAGTCATAGAAAGTCTATTTTCAATCTGTACTGAAGGGTCCTTATCTTGTTTTATTAAAGGTAGTATATCCATTAAGATACCTTTTTCAGCCCATTCTAAAGAGAGTGCTTCACCTAACTGTGCTACATGTGGAGGTTCACCAGCAGCGATCATTGCATTTATTTTTTCGTCATAATTAGACGGGATATAGATGTCTTTTACCTTAATTCCAGGAAAGATACTCTGGTATGCTTTCTCAAAGTCTCTACACATCTTTGCCTGAGCATCCCTCTCTAGAGGACTGCCCCAATAGGTATAGATGAGTTCTACTGCAGCAGTAGCACTAGAAACTGCTATTCCAATTACTAAAATTAAACTAAGAATAGCTACCCAAACAGACTTACGCATTCTTATTACCTCCTTATAAAATTTTAATAATTTCTCCCCCCATTTCTGGGTATATTGTTATTCCTCTCTACCTCATCTTTAATCATTCCTATAAGCTTGTCTATCACAGAATAAGCCCTCTTAATATCCTTCTCCTTTATACTTTTAAAGAGCTCTCTATGGAATGAATACGTCTTATCTGCGAAAGAGGGACAAGTAAGTGGATCCTCCCAATATAGGTGATACTCTTTAAGAGCGTCGAGGATATCAAAGAGAAACTTATTCCTTGTTGAACGATAGATTATACTGTGAAATGTCCAATTTTCCTCCCTGCTATCATCCCCTCTCCGTAGCTTTTCTTCTAGAAGATTTACCCACCTTTCTAACTCAACCACCTCATCCTCCGATATATTCTTTATAGCCTCTTCCATAGCATACTTCTCTAAGAGTTTTCTTATATCTAGCATCTCTAATACTCTTTCCTTTTCCTGATCTATATGTAGAACAATATAAGACATACCATTTTTCAATGGAGCTTTGACAAATATACCTTTACCTGCTAGAACTTCTATCAGGTTTAGGCTTTCCATTTTCCTCAACGCTTCTCTTAACAGGGGACGACTAACTCTTAGCTCATTGGCTAATTCTCTTTCAGAAGGAAGTCTATCTCCTATCTTTAGATTACTGGAAGAGGCATAATCTATTATGGCTTCTATTATATTTTCAGTTAATTTTATACGGTTAACTGGTCTTACCATCTTACCAAAAGTATACTATAGTAGACACAGAGTTGTCAAGGAGAATAGGTTACCTAGAAATTGCAGAGATATTTACTACTGATTCTATAAATACATCTACTAAATAAGGGTCAAAATGCCTGCCCTTCTCGTTCTTTAACTCTTCTATAGCCTGGTCTATAGTTAGACCCTTCCTATAGGGTCTATCAGAGGTCATAGCTTGAAAACTATCACATAATCCAAGTATTCTTGATAGAAACGGAATCTCTTCCCCAGATAACCCATCAGGATAACCCTTTCCATCACATCTTTCATGATGATGCCTTACAATCTTATCGATACCCTTCAATGCTGATATCTTACCTAACATTTCTGCTCCCCATACTGAATGTTGCTTCATAATCTCCCATTCTTCTTCGGTTAACTTCCCTGGCTTTTGAAGTATGTTATCTGGAACTTTCAATTTCCCCATATCATGTAAATATCCAGCTATTTCTAGAAGTCTAATATCTTCTTCAGATAATTTTAATGCCTTTCCTAGAAGCACCGATAACATAGATACCTCTTCTGAATGACCTTTTGTATACGGATCTCTTGCCTCTATAGCTGATACTAGACTTACTAGAATCTCCCTATTTAAAATCTCTATCTCTTTTTCTAGTTTTCCGCTTTCTATGATATTTGCTAGTATAGGTATAATCTTATCTATTATCTCTACATCTTCTCTATTAAACTTTTTATAGTCCTTTATTGTATTTATATTTAACACACCTATTAGTTGCTCCTTATGTATTATAGGAAATACTATAGATGATCTTATCTTTAGGACAGATGGAAAATCCTTATATCGTGGGTCTTTTAGAGTATCTTCTGTAATTAAAGGTGTTTTATTTACCGCTACCCAACCGGCTAACCCTTCATTGAGCTCTAGAATCACTGTTTTTTCTATATCTTTTGGAAGCCCTACAGTAGTTTCTATGTATAGTTTGTTATCATCTTCGTTTAAAATCATGATAGATCCTGCATCAGCTTTAACCAGATATATAATCTCTTCTAATATGTCTTGTAATATTAAATTCCTCTCCTTAAGAGTCTCTAATTGGGAGAATCTTTCTACTAGGCTAGATAGTCTCTCCATCCTTAGTAACTTCTCTCTATCTTCTATCCCCTTTAGTATATTCTCAAACTCGCTAACTATAACCCTTACCGCTTCTATACGATTATCCGGTATATCTGGATTTACATTCAGATATCCAAAGATTTCTCCTCCAATTCTTATAGGGCATCTTATTTTTATGTCATCCTCTTTAACTGAGTACAGTTCCTCTTTAGGATACGATGCCCATAGATAGCAGTAAGAATCCAATTTACGAAATATTCTTATAGTGCTATTAGGGAGTATATCCCTTAATGCATCGACAAATATATCTTTTAAAACTGATGAATCATTAACAGTTGCACTTTTACGTAAGAATTCGTTAATAGTTGCTAACTCATTGTATCTTTCTCTTTCTTCTTTTAGTAACCATCTTACTCTTGTAGTCTGTCTCTTTAACTCCATCCTAAAGTATATCCAGCTTAAAAGTAAAAGAAGAATAATAATGGTAGAAGAGATCGCTATGGAAATAAAGATTATCGAGCTTTTTTCCTCTTGAGCTAATCTTTCCCTTATTCTAGGTTCTTCTCCTATCCATCTATTTACTATCTTATCAAAGATTCCTTTTGCTTTTAGAGCCTTTATTCCTTCATTCAATACAGATACATATGGACTTCCTTTTGGAAGGGCTATGCCATTGTAGTTTGTAAATAGCTTATCAGGAAGTATCTCTAGCTCTTCTTGCCATTCCTCTTTCGATATAACCCAACGTGCAAAATAATAATTGACAATTCCTGCTGTTACCTCTCTATTCAATACAGCTCTTAGGACCTCTAATTGATTCTCTTTTGTTATTACCTTTGCATACCTTATAAGATAATCGTAAGATACATCTCTTTCTTGGCAGGCAACCTTTTTGTTAGCTAGATATGAAAAGTTTCTTATCTGAGAACCCTTAGGAACCACTATAATACTAAAGTTCTCAAGGATAGGAACAAAATCATAAAGTTTTTGTCGACTTTCTGTAATCCTCATCCATTCACATCCATCCACCTTGCCCTTTTCTAGAAGAGTCAATGCTTTACTCCACTCCATTAAACGAATCTCTATAGGAAGATCAAGCTCTCTTGATATCTCTCTAATTATGTCTATAACAAGCCCTCTAGGATTTCCTCTAGGATCTAGATATTCGAAAGGTGGAAGATTATTATCCCCTGCTAGAACTATAAGGGGTTTATCTCTAGCATAGGAGGTTGAGAAATAACATAGCATTATCAAAGATAGAATTATTACAGGTAATACGAATGGTCGCATCTTCTTCTCCAAGAAGAATTATACCACAAAAGAAAGGTAAATAAATTTTAAATAAGGGGGCAATTTATAAATTGCCCCCCTTTACAGCATTTCAGATAATGCAATTACAAAAACTATCCTACTACAGATTTTAAAATATTTAAAACATCCTCTCTATTAAGTTTTACAAAATTTCCTATCTCTCCTTTTTCAGTGCATTTGGTAGCCATTTCTTCTAGTCTATCTTCTCCTATGTTTGCTTCTTTTAAGGTTGTAGGAAGCCCTATATCTTTAAAGAATCTTCTAAGTCTTTCTATTCCTTCTAGGGCAGTTCTTTCTAAGGATTCAAAGTTTGGTTCAACATTCCATACTCTTACTGCAAATTGAGCAAACCTTTCTATACTGTGTTTATATACATACCTCATCCAGGCAGGAAATACTATAGCCAATCCTGCTCCGTGAGGAATATCGTATATGCCACTTAGCTCATGCTCTATCATATGTGAAGCCCAATCCCCAATTCTACCTGTGCTCAATAGGTCATTATGTGCTACAGTACTAGCCCACATTATCTGAGCCCTAGCATTGTAATCAGTTGGATTTTTCAAAACTATAAAGACATTCTCTATAACAGTTTTTAAAGTTGCCTCACATAACCTATCAGTAAAGTCTACACCCTTTTCATTTGTAAAATATCTCTCCATAACATGAGCCATTATATCCGCTACTCCACAGGCAGTTTGGTATGGAGGAAGGGTAAATGTAACCTCTGGGTTCATTATTGCGAACTTAGGTCTTATTATGTCTACATTCAAAGACCTCTTATACCATCCGTCCTCATTAGTTATAACTGAACTTTTACTTGCCTCACTTCCAGCAGCCGGTATGGTTAATACCACTCCTATAGGCAAAGCACTTTTAGGCTCTGCCTTTCCGGTATAAAAGTCCCATACATTACCCTCATACATGACTCCAACTGCAATAGCCTTGGCTGAGTCTATTACACTACCTCCGCCTACTGCCAAGATAAAGTCTATCCCATTCTTTCTACAAAGCTCTATCCCTTCTCTTACTAAACTAAGTCTAGGATTTGGTTGAACCCCTCCTAACTCTATGAATTCTATCCCTGAATCTTTTAGGGACTTTACTATCTTGTCATATAATCCTGTTTTAAATATGCTGCTCTTACCATAGTGAAATAATATTTTTTTGCCATACTGCTTAACCTCTTCTCCCACCCTCTCTTCTACCCCTCTACCAAATATTATCTTAGTTGGACTTAGGAATTCAAAGTTCCGCATTATTCTCACCGCCTTCCATTTTACACATCTATTATAACTTTAGCGGTCCAGATTTTATTCTTATGGTCATACTCTAATTTGAAATTATAATAGGTTACCGCTTTTACACCATGTTCTATTATATGCCTACTATGGTCGAACCTTTCTCCAGAGATTATCCCTTCTAGAAAGGTATCTTCCTTTATATTTACCTTAAACTTACATAGGAGAACTCTATTGACCTCCCAAAAGTATATGAGTTCATTAAGCCAGCAGATAAATAAATCTTCCAGGTCTTCTCCAGAGGTAGAGATACTAAATTTTTCTATCGGAGATACTTTATTTATATCAGTGATGATAGAGAACAGTCCCTCTCCAGCATTTTCAAACAATTTTTCCTTCGTCTTACCATAGGCGATTAATCCTATGTCTGCAGTATGTTCTACAAGTTCAAAGTTATTCATCCTCTTCGTTCTCCACTAATGCAACACTCTGAACAGAATCACCTTCTTCTAGGGACATTAACTTTATACCCACACTGTTATTCCTTCCAACCTGTCTTATACCTTTCACTAAGAGTCTTATTGTCTTCCCTAAAGAAGTCATAATAACTATCTCATCTTCTTCTCCAACCTTAATAACATCAGCCAACTCATCTCCAGGTCTAAATTTTAATCCTTTTACTCCTTTTATTCCTCTACTCTTCTTCTGAGGTATATCATCTAGTCCTATCTTTACTCCATAGCCCATCTTTGTAATAAATAGTAGTGACTTTTCAGGTTCGTATGTTTCTATATCTATCACCCTATCTCCTTCTTCTAGTTTTATCCCTTTTACTCCCCTGGCGGTTCTTCCCATCTCTCTTAGTGAGGCTATCGAAAATCTCGCTAGATAACCTCTATTACTTATAAGTATCAGGTCTTCATCGCCCATTAATGCCTTTACTCCAACAAGTTTATCTCCTTCTTGGAGAGATATGGCTATCTTACCTTTAGAAGGAGGGTCTACATATTCCTTTAAGTTAGAAAGTTTTACTAGCCCATCACTTGTTACCATAACTATCTTGCCGAATGTATCTAGGTCTTCCGGAACTGGGAATAGAGCGGTAATTTTTTCCTCTTCCTTTACAGGTAGGAGGATAGATATAGATGTTCCTTTTGCCTGTCTACTTGCTATTGGAATTTGATAACCTTTAAGCTGATATACCATACCTCTATCAGAGAAGAAAAGTATCTTATCTAGTTCTTTTGCCACTATAGTTTGAGCTACTCTATCTTCCTTTGCCTCAAGCCCTATAATTCCTTTTCCACCCCTACGCTGTTTTCTGTATGTAGCTAGAGGAGTTCTCTTTATATATCCTCTTTCTGTAAGTGTAATAAGTATATCTATATTATGGAGTAAGTCCTCTTCTGTTGTCTCCTCTTTTATATCTTCAGATATTATTGTTCTCCTTGGTTGGGCAAATCTCTTTGCTATTGCTAATAGCTCTTCCTTTATCACATTTAATAGAAGTTTTTCATCATTCAATATTGCCTCTAGAGATTTTATAGTCTCAGATACCTCCTTATATTCCTCTTCAACCTTTTCTCTCTCTAGTGCAGTTAGCCTTTGAAGTCTTAAATCTAATATCGCTTGAGCCTGTTCTCTAGAGAGATTAAAGTTAGTCATAAGTCCATTCCTTGCTGACTCTACATCTCTAGAGTTTCTTATTAGGGTTATCACTTCGTCTAGGTGGTCTAGTGCTACCAGTAATCCTTCGAGGATATGAGCTCTAGCCCTTGCCTTATTAAGGTCATAGATGGTCCTTCTCCTAACCACCTCTTTTCTAAAATTCAAAAACTCTCTTAAGATCTCATCCAAAGGCATAGTCTTTGGTATTCCGTTTGATATGACTAACATAATACTTCCATATGTGATTCTTAGAGCAGTATGCTTGTACAGTTGATTTATTACAACCTGTGGTATAGCCTCCTTCTTTAGCTCTATTACTACTCTCATACCTTCTCTATCTGACTCATCTCTTATATTCTGGACACCTGTAATCTTATGATCCTTTATAAGACTTGCTATCTTTTCTATGAGTACTGCCTTGTTTACCTGATATGGTAGCTCAGTTATTATGAGATTTCTCCTCCCTCTATGTTCCTCTACCTCTATCTTTCCTTCTAAGACAATGTGTCCTCTCCCTTTTATATAGGTATCTATAATCCCCTTCTTACCCCTTATTATTCCGCCAGATGGAAAGTCAGGACCAGGTATATGCTTCATTAAATCATTTACAGTTGCTGAAGGATTATCTATAAGATAGATAAGCGCATCTATCACCTCTTTGAGATTATGAGGGGGAATATTTGTAGCCATACCTACCGCTATACCAGAGCTTCCATTTACTAATACATTGGGAAATCCTGCGGGCAATACAACTGGTTCTTTTAGAGACTCATCGAAGTTGGGCATAAAATCTACCGTATCTTTATCTATATCCTTCAAAAGCTCCATAGCTATTGGAGCTAATCTTACCTCTGTATACCTCATAGCAGCGGGTTCATCTCCATCTATAGAACCGAAATTACCATGCCCATCTACTAACGGATGTCTCAATGTAAAATCCTGAACCATTCTAACTAGGGCATCATACACGGGAGCATCTCCATGTGGATGATATTTACCCAAGACCTCTCCAACTACTCTTGCGGATTTTTTATATGGTTTATTTGGCTCCATACCTAACTCTAACATAGCGTAAAGTATCCTTCTCTGAACGGGTTTTAATCCATCCCTAATATCAGGAAGGGCTCTACCTATTATTACACTCATCGCGTAGTCTAGGTATGAAGCCTGCAATTCTTCTTCTATCTTTACTCCTATAATACTTCCCTTATTCTCTTCCATATCTCCCTCCAACTAGATGTCAAGATTTCTAACGTATAGAGCGTGTTCTTCTATAAATTTTCTTCTTGGTTCAACCTCTTCTCCCATTAGTAAGGTAAATAATGCTTCTGCCCTTTCAGCATCCTCTAATGTCACTTTAAGCATAATTCTAGTTTCTGGATTCATAGTAGTTTGCCATAACTGTTCAGGATTCATCTCTCCTAAACCCTTATACCTCTGAACCACAATATTATCTTCTCCAATCTCAGAGATTATATTCCTTAGCTCTTGGTCATTATAGGCATATCTTTCAATATTTCCTTTCCTCACTAAATACAGCGGAGGTTGGGCTATGTATATATGGCCATTCTCTATAAGAGGTCTCATATATCTATAGAAGAACGTTAATAGTAGTGTTCTCAGATGGGCTCCGTCTATATCCGCATCTGTCATAATAATTACATAATGATACCTTAACTTGCTTAAGTCAAAACTATCACCAATTCCAGTTCCCAAAGCTGTAATTATTGCTAGAATCTCTTCACTGGATAGGCTTCTAGCCAGGGTACTCTTTTCAACATTCAGTATCTTTCCTCTTAATGGAAGTATTGCCTGAAATCTCCTATCTCTACCCTGTTTTGCAGAACCTCCCGCAGAAGGACCTTCTACTATATAGAGTTCGCTTCTACTTGGGTCCTTCTCTTGGCAATCGGCAAGTTTTCCAGGTAGTGTAATACTTTCACTAGCTACCTTTCTTACCGCTTCTCTTGCTTTTCTTGCTGCTTCTCTTGCCCTAGCAGCAGTTATAACCTTCTGAAGTATTGCCCTAGCAACGTCTTTCTCCTTTGCAAAATATTCTGATAGTCTTTCACTAATTGCAGATTCCACAAATGTCCTTACCTCAGGGTTACCAAGCTTTGTCTTAGTCTGTCCTTCAAACTCGGGATTAGTTAACTTTATACTTATTATCGCAGTAAGACCTTCTCTGATGTCTTCTCCTTCTAAGTTTGCCTCATTCTCTTTTAAAAGTTTCAATATTCTTGCTTGTTCGTTAAAGACCTTAGTAAGACTAGATCTAAACCCTATAAGATGCGTTCCTCCTTCTATAGTGTTTATATTATTGGCAAAACTAAGGACATTTTCTGTGTATCCTTCGTTATACTGTATACATACCTCAAGGCTCATCCCTTCATTCTCTTTTGAGAGATATATAGGACTATGCAAAACCTTTTTATTCTTATTTAGATTTTCTATAAAGGCTACAATTCCACCTTCAAATATAAATTCTTCTTCTCTGTCAGTATTTTCATCCTTCAATGTAATGAGGAGTCCTCTATTGAGATATGCTAATTCTCTAAGTCTCTGTGATATTGTGTCATAATTCCACTCGATAGTACTAAATATTGCTGCATCAGGCTTAAATCTTATTTTAGTTCCTGTTTCTTCCGTGGGTTCTCCTCTTTCTAATTCCGTTACCTTCTTTCCTCTCTCATATCTCTGTCTCCACACGTAACCATCTCTTTTAACCTCTACTTCTAACCATTCCGATAAGGCACACACTACAGA
>JAOACC010000095.1 GCA_026418035.1 bacterium | reverse complement strand
CTCTATCCACCTGAGCTATGGGCGCACTGGTCGGGGCGAAAGGATTTGAACCTTCAACCTCTTGGTCCCAAACCAAGCGCGCTAGCCAAGTTGCGCCACGCCCCGAACCTATAAATAGTATACCAAAATTTTTGCCAAAATTAATAGTTTGTCATTAATCCATTATGGAATAATCTTTAGCGTAAAGGGAAATCTTGTATCTAGATTTTCTGGAAGCTTTATCCTTAATCCTTCTCTATCTCTAACCCAGATTATTTTCTCATTAATGCCCAACACCTTTACATCACTTATATCTCTATTAAATAGCCTTAGATCTGAACCTAAAGAATGTATAACTACTTCGTCCTTTTCAGGCTTACCTAAAACAACAGCATATAGAGTATCCCCCTTTGTAGTAAATCTTATATCTCTTCCGGTAAACTCACTCCTCTTTGTATCGGCAAAAGAACCTGGGATAACCTTCGTTGGACCTTCTCCATATACCTTCCAAGGTCTTGTCCCATATATAGCTTCTCCGTTAACTAAGAGCCATTGCCCTATTTCAAGCAGAATCTTCTCTTCTGGTTCTGGGATAGTACCATCAGGTTTTGGTCCAATATTTAATAAGAGAGCCCCATTTTTACTTACTATATCCACCAGATCACAGATGATCCACTCTGAAGTTTTATAATCATGGTCCCTTATATATCCCCAGGAATTCTTAGAAACAGATGTGTCTGTCTGCCAAAAGTATGGGTCTATATCATCAAGTTGTCCACGTTCAACATCAAATACCGCAGACTTCCTTGGGAATGCCTGATTCTTATAATTTATAGCAACACCTCTATTCCACTGGAAACCCCTATTATAGTAATATGCAGCAAACCTTTTTAGGTAAGGTTCAAAGGCAGGCTGTTCTATCCACCAATCGAACCAGACTATCTGAGGATGATACTTATCAACAATCTCACATAATCTATTAAACCAATCCTCCAAGAACTCCTCATTTGGCTGTGTAGTCTCAGGCTGAGCAGGTCCATAAAAGTCTATATATCTAGGGTCTCTTACATCAGAATCAAATTTCATACCTTCATGGAAAAACCACCAGTGTTCTGCCCTATGATATGAGATTCCAAAAACTAGATATCTCTTTCGGACAGCATTAGCTAATTCACCTATAATATCCATCCTTGGTCCCATCTTAACTGAGTTCCATCTTGTATAACTACAATCATACATAGCAAAACCATCATGGTGTTCTGCAACCGGAACTACAAACTTTGCCCCCGACTTTAGGAATAAATCAGCCCATTTATCGGGGTTAAAATTTTCTGCAGTGAACATAGGAATAAAATCCTTATAACCAAAATCTCTCTGAGGACCATAGGTCTTTATATGGTACTCAAACTCCCTACTTCCCTGTCTATACATATTTCTTGGATACCATTCATTTCCAAAAGCTGGAACTGAATATACCCCCCAGTGTATAAAAATCCCAAACTTTGCATCAAGATACCACTGAGGGACTTGGTAGTTCTCTAAAGATTCCCAGGTAGGCTTAAATGGTCCTTCCATATTATCCCTCCTTTATAAATGAGTTATCGATAACAATATACTACAGTTTTTCTCAAAAGTCTACAACCTCGTGTTAAAACCCCAAATAGTTGACAAACGATACATATAACATTTAAACTATAAGAAATTGCCAAAAAGGAGTATTGAATGCTTAGAGAGTTATTATTCTTTATATTGGTCCTTCTTGCCATAATTATGGCTCTGCCAAGGATTGCCTTTGCTTGGGGTGGGCATCGAGAGGTAACCTACTATTGTCTAAAGGATATAGAGTGGCTAAAGAACTTTGATAATATTAAGATAACTCCATTTAACTATCAGGACTCAGATAAAAGGACAGTCCCCTATGAAATCCCTTATAAAGAGGGGAATATAGGGGATGAGACATCTGCTTTGGAGATTTTAATCACATACTGTGAGGAACCAGACTGGGGATTAGACAGAGATATAGATTCTGTCTTGTTTAAGCTCCTAGGATATATAGGGCTAGACAGTAGCGGATGGAGGCATGGTTACTGGATAATGGGACCAATAAAGCTTGGTGGGGCTCCTGAGAGATTTATATATCACTACAATATGAGCATTAAAGCTTTCCAAAATGGAGATCTATATTGGGGCTTTAGATTTCTTGCTAGATGCCTCCATTACATAGAAGATATAACTCAGCCACAGCACACGTATCCAGTTCCATATAAAGTAATAGCTCAAAAGCATTTTAATCCTAAAAAGATAATACCCATAGCCCAAAATCATCACTTTACCCTAGAGAGATACCAAGCATACCAATGCAGAATTGGAGATCCTAGATATGTAAGTATCCTCACTTCAGCAAAACCAATAGAACCTAAAGATCTAAAGGCATTTATTGTAGAGTCTGCTATAAAGAGTTCAAAAAAGGCAGAAGAGCTATGGGATATACAGTCACAACTCTACGGTCCCGACATAGATAAAGAAGAGGAGTTTAGATGGTATCCAGGTTTAGAGAGAGACGAAGCTCTAAAGACTAAATACGACGATATCATACTAGAACAGCTATCTGACCTAGCATCTAGGGTAAAGGGACTAGTTGTTCATATTGGCAAAGTAATTGAAGGTCTCTCTTATCCCGTCTATAATAGAGGTCTTAGGAGTCCAATTAAGCAATTTGTTAGCCTTTTCACAGTTAAGGGCTATACGTCTTACTTCTCCAGGCCTAGGCGCATCATAGACGACAGAGAAATTCCTCCCAGAGACGATCTTTAGAACCTCTATAAGTTCATTTACACTTGTCTCTTTTCCCGTCCCTATGTTATATATACCTACAGGGGAAGATAGAGCCTTTATATTCGCTTCTACCACATCCATAACATACACGTAATCCCTAGTCTGTTCTCCATCACCATAAACTATACAAGGCTTATCTGAGAGTATTCTTTCAGAAAATATTGCCACGACCCCTGCCTCTCCAAATGGATCTTGTCTTGGTCCATAGACATTTGCATACCTAAGGGCTACATAATCTAAACCAAAAACAGAATGGTAATAGCCAAGATATATCTCAACTGACCTCTTACTTGCACCATAAGGAGATATTGGAGCGGTTGGGGTTGACTCATCCGCTATTCCTCCCACATCTCCATATATAGCCCCACCCGTAGAGGCAAAGATAAACCTTTTTACTCCATATTCTTTAGAGAGCTCTAATAGGTTAAGAGAACCTATTATATTCACAGTTGCATCAAAGATAGGGTCTTCGACAGAACGCCTTACATTTATCTGCGCTGCATGATGGTTAATTATATCTGGCCTAAAAGATTTAAAAACCTCTTCCAGTTTAGTCCTATCTGTTATATCTATCTCAAAAAATGTGGCATTTGGATTTATATTTTCCCTCTTTCCACTTGAGAGGTTATCTATAACCCCTACAGTATGCCCACTAGCTATAAAAGCATCTACAATATGAGAAGCGATAAAGCCAGCTCCTCCTGTAACAAGAATCCTCATATCTTCCTCCTTTCTCAGGCTCTAGGATGAGTCTTTTTATATATCTCTCTAAGTCTCTCTAAAGTTATATGGGTATACTTCTGGGTAGTTGATAGGTCAGAATGGCCCAGAAGTTCCTGCACCGCTCTAAGGTCAGCCCCATTTTCTAATAGATGTGTTGCAAAGGAATGTCTTATTGTATGGGGACTTATATCCTTTCCAATCTGAATCCCATACTTTTCCATCATTCTCTCTATACTCCTAGAGGTAAGCCTTGTCCCAAATTTATTTAAAAATAGTGCCCTTTCCCTTGTATCTCTAACCAATTTAGGTCTTACCTCTTCTAGATATCTTTCTAGACTCTTTATAGCATAGTCACCAAGAAAGACAATCCTCTCCTTATTACCCTTTCCCTTTATCAGTATCTGTCTATTATCCTTTATATCAGAGACATTAAGCTGGACTAATTCTCCAATCCTTACTCCAGTTGAGTATAACATCTCAACTATAGCCCTATCCCTTATTCCCAAAGGATTATCTAATGGGATATTTTCTATTAATCTCTCCATCTCAGACTGCGTGAGAAAGTTTGGTAGAATTCTCTCCTGCTTTGGAGAAAAGAGGCTCACCAATGGATTCTCCTCCATAAATCCTCTTTTCACCATAAATGTATAGAATCGTCTCAGTGTAGATAACTTTCTTATAACCGAGTTTTTATTGTATCTATTCTCTGTAAGAAGTATTATAAAATCCCTTACATTATCTCTAGAGATACCATATACCTCCAAATTATCTTCTCTTATAAAAGATAAAAACTGCTTTAAGTCCTTTTCGTAAGCCCTTAATGTGTTTACTGTAGCTCCCCTTTCAGACTTCATATATGTCAAAAATAGCTCAATATAATACTCACTAGAGTTCATCTAGAACCCTCCTAAGACTCTCAAGAGCCCTTTCAGCTATGAGTCTACGCCTCTCTTTACGAGATTTATGCTCTACCTCAGGCATTATACCATAGTTTATCCCCATAGGTTGAAAATCATCTGAACTGGCGGTAGTTATGTATCTTATTAGGCTTCCAATAGCGGTCTCCCAAGGAAAGATTATCGGTTCTTTTCCATTTATAAGTCTATAAACATTTATTCCGGCAACAATACCGGTAGCGGATGATTCCAGATATCCTTCAACTCCAGTAATCTGTCCAGCAAAGAATATCTCTGGATCAGCCTTTAAAGCTAAGGATGGAGAGAGTAAAACAGGAGAATTTATAAATGTATTTCTATGCATAACTCCAAATCTAACAAACTCTGCAGATCTAAGAGCTGGGATTAATCTAAATACTCTCTCCTGTTCTTTCCATTTAAGCTTTGTCTGACATCCAACCAGACTAAGTAATCTACCCTCCCTATCCTCCCTCCTTAGCTGTAAAACAGCATAGGGCATCTTACCGGTCTTTGGGTCTATTAACCCCTTAGGTTTTAGTGGACCAAACCTTAAAGCATCTCTACCCCTCTTAGCTATCTCCTCGATAGGAAGACATGCTTCATAAAAGACCTCTTTCTCAAAATCCTGTAATGGGACCGTCTCTGCAGATATAAGAGCGTTATAGAAACTTTCATAAACATCTTCATCCAAAGGACAGTTTAGATAATCTGCTCCACCATAGTTATACCTAGAAGCCCAGAAACAAATCTTCTCATCTATAGATTCTCTAGTAACTATTGGGCTAGTAGCATCATAGAAGTATAAAAACTCTTCACCCAAAAGTCTCTTCAATGACTCAGCAAACTCTCCACCAGTCAGTGGGCCAGTAGCTATGATAACTGGTCTATCTTTGGGAATCTCTCTACATTCTTCTCTAACTATACAAATATTCTTATAAGTCAGAAGTTTCTCTGTAATATATGCACTAAAGCCATCCCTATCTACAACTAGTGATTTACCTCCAGGGATGGCATTTTTCCTCGCCGATTCTATGACTATTGAATTTAGTAATGCCATCTCTTGTTTCAAAAGCCAACTAGCATCATAAGGGACATCTGATTTGAGAGAGTTACTACACACAAGCTCTGCCAGATATCCAGTCTTATGAACCTCTGTAGATTTATATGGTCTCATCTCATATAGTATTACCTCTATCCCTTTATTGGCTAGATAATACGCAGATTCTACTCCTGCCAGACCACCACCAATAATAGTTACCCTCATAGTTATCCCTTTTTAGCCTTAACCTTTCTAGGTAGTAAGACAAAATCACAATTTTGGTTACTACACTTTCTATATGTATTCCCTTTCTTAGATTTAGCAAATACTAACGGATATCCACACTTGGGGCATTTAGTGTTTGTAGGTTTGTCCCAGATTACAAAATCGCAATTTGGATAATTAGAACACCTATAATACATCTTACCTGCCTTAGATTTTAAACCGACTATCTCTCCTCCACATTTGGGACAAGTTACGCCTGTACTCCTGGTTGAGGGCCTAGTATATGTGCATTCAGGATACCCAGAACATCCAATAAATACACCATATCTACTTCTTCTCTCCACTAAAGGTCTCCCACAGAGGGGACAATCCCCAAGTATATTACTTACCTCTGCCTTTTCCTTTGCCTCATTTACCTGCTTTTCAAATTCCTGATAGAACTGTATAACTAGTCTTTCCCAATCTTCTTTACCCTCTTCTATCTCATCTAAATCTTCTTCCATCCTGGCGGTAAAATTAGGGTCCATTATATTTGGAAAATATTTTGTAAGTAGATCGGAAACAATCATACCTACTTCGGTAGGTCTTAGGATATGATTCTCAACTGTCACATAGTTTCTCTCCTGAATAGTGCTGATAATAGTAGCATAGGTGCTTGGACGACCTATACCTTTCTCCTCCAAAAGTTTTATAAGGGATGCCTCTGTATAGCGGGGTGGGGGTTGAGTAAAGTGTTGTGTAGGAATAAGCTCCAAAAGAGACACATCTTTATCCTTATCTAGTTTTTCAAGGGGAACCTCTTCATCCTCTTCCTCTTTTCCACTTACTATCTGATAACCAGCAAAAACTAGTCTAGAGGCACTAGTCCTAAAGATATAGTCACTCCCTATTACATCTACCGTAATTGTATCATATATAGCATCCTCCATCTGGCAGGCAACAAACCTATTCCATATAAGCCTATACCTGTCTCTTATACACATCT
>JAOACC010000043.1 GCA_026418035.1 bacterium | reverse complement strand
GGGGATTACTTTAATCCTCGTAGGAATTTCTATTATTGCCTCTAGGAGTGGTTATCTTTCTCCAGGATTTTGGCTTAGACTTCTAGATTTTTGGCCCCTCATCTTTATTATAATTGGACTTAGTATCATATCAAAAAGTGTAAAAAGGAAATTGCCTTTTATACTAATTATTTCGGCACTTGTCATAGTACCCTTTATTATCGCAATAGTTAATCCTTCTCCCTATAGTAGACAGGAAGAGATTATGGAGGATATAGCAGTACCTTTTGACTCTTCGATAGAAGAGGTTCTTCTAACCATAGATGGTGGTGCAGGAAACTTTGAAATCTCAGGAGGAGGAAAAGATATCTCGTTAGGGAAGTTCTCCTCTAACTATGCCAGACTAATAAAAGATGTATCTAAAATAGATAGAAGGATATCTATTAACTATAAGATGGAGGGTATATTTAAAAGGGATGTAATAGTTGGAAGAGAAAAGACGAAAATGAACCTTACATTGAATAATAGTATACCATATACTATAAATCTAAAAATTGGAGCTTCTAAATTAGATTTGGAACTCTCTACCATTATGATAAAAGAACTAAAGATAGATGCTGGGGCTAGTTCTATAGACCTAAAACTAGGCAATAAAAGTCCTCTACAATATATATCTATCAAGGCTGGCGCATCAGATATAGATATAAGAATCCCTAAAGATTCTGGGACAAGGATAAGATTTGACGGAGGATTATCCTCTAAGAAATTCCATAATATAGAGTTTATAGAGAGGGATAAGACTTACGAAACAAAAGATTATGGATCTAGTAACAAAAAGATAGAGATAGATATATCAGCCGGTGTTTCAAGCATAGATATCTATGGATATTAATGTTACGTTAACTCTTTCTTCAAAAAATCGTAAGCCTTTCTTCCACTTATCTGGTGTCTTCCCTCAAATATGTCTACATCTAGCTTCTCTGGAGCTCCCAAAAACTCGTACACCTTTCTGACCTTGGATATAGCAAATTCAGTTGCCTTTATTGGGAATATGTTATCCTTCGTCCCACTTTCTATCAAAAGAGCTCTTGGTGCTATAAGTCCAGCTATGTCATACATCTCTGCATATTTAAGTATGCCTGGAACATAGTTACACTCACAGTGATATATAGAGAGGATGCTATCTTTAAATGTATTTAGATAACCGCTAACCACTGATGCTTTTATCCTCTCGTCTAATGCTGATGAGAATAGTGATGTCATACCCCCTCCGGATATGCCCATAACACCAATGCTAGAATTATCTACCTCTTGTCTCGTCTCTAAATAATCTATTGCCCTCATTACATCCCATACCCTCATACCTAACACAGTCTTCCCCATAAGCATGGCCCAGAAAGAGACCTTTCTACAGGATGATTGATACTTATCTTTATTTATATCTTCTGGTTCTCTACGTTCTCCAAAGCATGCCTGTTCTATGGCAAGAGTAACAAATCCATTTTTTACGAGAGAAACAGCAAAGTCTTTCTGATATCCGTCAGGGACAGTTCTTTCAGTTCCATCCTCCCATATACCAACAATATCATCCTTTCCATAACCATGTCCATGAAGAGCGACAACTCCAGGGACTGGGAATTTTACATCTTTCGGTATCAAAAGATAACCCACAACACTTACATCAGGTGCACTATTAAAGACTACTCTTTCTCTAAAATATGTATCAAATTCCTTCCTTTCTAATACCTCTGGCTCAAGCGATATCTTATCTGGAAATCCTCCCAAAAGCTCTATAAGTTTATCCTTCAAAGATGCTCTCCACTCTTTCCATTCCTCAATAGTCTTTGCTTTAAACTCATAGATCCTAGGTTGTTCATAAATACTCAAAAAAGGCTGAAGCGGACGAAATATTCTCATATAATTTATCCCTCCTTGTAAATAATACTTATAAATCTTCTTAAATCATAGCAATAAAGATAGTGTAAAGTAAAGACATGGAGAGATGAAAATTAATAAAACTACATAATAAGGTAGAGATGTTGTTTTACCTATTAGAGAAAGTTATAAAGTATGTAACTATTACCCTTTAGCAGGAATCTTGACAATTTACTCTAAAAATGATATCTAAAATATAGGAGGTGATAGAGAAGGAAATATATTAAGCTTCAAGTAAACCTATAACTTTATCCAGTCTAGCAACTCCAGAAATGGAGATCTATTTGTAATAATTTCAAGAGAGGAGGTAAAATGATGAGAAGGATTTTATTAGCAATTTTATCTATAGTGGTAGTTATTAGCCTAATATTAACGAGTGTTCCTTTTGCTTTTTCTCAGAGAAAATATAATGAAGCTCCGATGCTTGCAGAACTTGTAAAAGCTGGAAAGCTTCCTCCAGTAGAGCAGAGATTACCTAAAAACCCAGTCGTAGTTGATGTAGTCGAGGAAATTGGTAAATATGGTGGTACTGTTAGAATGATACACATGGCTCCAGAAAGTTTTGTAAGTAACTATGACTGGTGGGTGGAGAGGCTTTTAAGAATAAGCCCAAAAGACCTTTAGACGATTGAACCTAATGTAATAGAAAGCTGGAAAGTCAGTAGAGATGGTAGAGAGTATACTCTTAAATTAAGAGAAGGAATGAGATGGTCTGATGGTGATCCTTTAGATACCGATGATATAAAATTTTGGTATGAAGATGTACTTATGAACAAAGATCTCAATCCTGTAATTTGGAGAAAGGTATGGGGCTATGGAGATAAGCCAGTAGAATGCGAGATTATTGACAAATATACATTTAAACTCAAATTTGCAAAGCCCTTTGGAACATTCCCTCTATGGATGAGTAGGATAGAAACTGGTGCTGGTGTTAATAGTATGATACTTCCAAGCCATGCTTTAAAGAAGTATCATATCAAGTATGCAAGGAAAGAAGATCTAGAGAGACTAATGAAGGAGTACAAATATGACCAATGGTTCCAGCTCTTTAATAGATTTATTGACGATGCTGGCCCTTGGGATGCTACTGCAGAACCTAGATGGCCCACACTCCAACCTTGGGTTATAGCGGAAAGACCTTCTCCTGGTGTAATAGTTTTAGAAAGAAATCCATACTACTGGAAAGTTGATAAGGCAGGAAATCAACTTCCATATATAGATAGAATACGTGTAGATCTTGCCAATATGCCTGAAACAGTTAATATGAAAATAATAGCTGGAGAATTAGATTATGTAGGACAGCATGATGTTTCTATAGCCTACTATCCTATATATAAGAAACATGAAAAAGATGGAAACTATAGAGTTCTTCTCTGGGAAGGAACAATGACTGATAAGTATATATTACTACCTAACAATACACACCCTGATCCAGTAATGCGTAAATTGATGAATAATGTTCTCTTTAAGAGGGCCCTTTCTGTTGCAATAAATAGAGAAGAAATTAATAAAGTTCTCTTCTTTGGCCTAGCTAAACCTTCTCAGGCTTGTGTTGTTCCTTGGTCAAGCTACTACGAAGAAAAATATGCTAAAGCTTATGCACAGTATGATCCTGCACTAGCTAACAAACTTTTAGACTCTATCGGACTTAATAAGAGAGATAAAGATGGATTCAGATTAAGACCTGACGGTAAGAGGCTAAGCATAATTATTACACATGCTGGAACAAGAGTTGGAGCAGCAACTTCTAAGTTTGCAGATATGATAGTGGATTATTGGAGAGCTATTGGAATAGATGCTAGACAGAATCAGGTAGACGAACAGCTATGGTGGGCTAAAGTTCAAGCTAATGAATTAGATATGTGGATATGGCATATGGACAGAACAACAGATATGCTATTCCCAATAGATCCGGTATGGTTTGTTCCTCTTCAGCAATGGCATGGTCATGCTCCATTATGGGAAAGATGGTATGAAACTAGAGGGCAACAAGGAGAAAAACCACCAGAGAGTGTATTGAAGCTTTATGACATCTACCATAAGATGCAAGAGACTATCAGCGAAAAAGAAAGGATAAGACTTGGTAAGATGCTACTAGACTTCCAGGCTAAGAACCTGCATGTTATAGGAATTGTCACTGACGTTCCTGTT
>JAOACC010000122.1 GCA_026418035.1 bacterium | reverse complement strand
GTATATAATATGGATAACTCATTTTATTAGGGGAGATTTTGGTTGGTCATTCTATTATGAAAAACCTGTTAAAGAACTAGTAGGAGAAAGATTAGCTCTTACATTAGTTCTATCTGTAGTAACTTTAATATTTACATGGGCATTAGCAATACCTATAGGTGTATACTCTGCCACTCATCAATACTCTTGGGGAGATAATCTTTTTACATTTTTAGGATTTATAGGTTTATCTATACCAGGATTTCTTCTTGGACTCTTATTAATGTTTATATCCGTATTCTATTTTAATCAATCAGTAGGAGGATTATTTTCTCCTCAGTATGTAAATGCTCCTTGGACTTTAGGAAAAGTTATAGACTTATTTAGGCATCTCTGGATACCTGTTATTATAATAGGACTTTCTGGAACAGCTGGTCTCATCCGTATAATGAGAGGAAATCTTCTAGATATATTAGGTCAACAGTATGTTCTTACTGCAAGAGCTAAAGGGCTCATGGAATCTATAGTTATATGGAAACATGCAGTAAGGGTAGCTATAAATCCTCTTATTAGTTCTCTTGGCATGAGCCTACCTGGTATTATTTCTGGAGAGTCTCTTGTCTCTATAGTGTTAAATCTCCCTACTACTGGTCCTCTTTTCCTAGAAGCGCTTATGAGGCAAGATATGTTTTTAGCAGGGAGTTTCCTTATGTTCCTAACTATGGCTCTTGTTGTGGGTAATTTTCTTGCTGACCTCGGTTTGGCTTGGGCAGATCCCAGAATAAGATATGAGGAATGAGGGAGGTTTAAATGCCTGAAGAGAAAACAGTAATATTAGAAAAGGAACCCACAAGGAAAAGTCCAACTTACTGGAAACTAATGTGGTATAAATTTAAAAAGAATAAAAGGGCTGTTGTAGGGGGAATAATACTTATAATTCTATACGCTGTATGTGTTGTGTTTACAGAATTTTTTGCTCCCTATCAGCTAGAATATGCTACCGACTATATAAGTGCTCCTCCTCAAACATTACATTTTAGGGATGAAAATGGAAAGTTTAGCTTTGTCCCATTTGTTTATGGATATAGAGAAGAGATAAATATTGAAAGATTTACAAGAGAATTTAAGATAGATACAACGAAGAAGTATAGAGTAAAGTTCTTTGTTAAAGGTCAACCCTATAAACTATTTGGGCTAATTCCTTCTAATATTCATTTATTTGGAACTGAAGATCCAGAAGGAGTAATTTTCTTATTTGGAACAGACAGACTAGGAAGAGATCTGTTTTCAAGAGTAATTTATGGAGGAAGGATCTCTCTAACTATAGGATTATTAGGAGTATTTTTAAGTCTTATCTTTGGCACCATATTAGGCACCATCTCTGGTTACTATGGCGGAACAACAGATATGATAATACAGAGAACAACAGAATTACTTATGGCCTTCCCCAATATTCCTTTATGGATGGCTTTAGCTACAGCGGTTCCTCCTACTTGGTCCCCAATAGCTGTATATTTCGGGATAACAATTATACTTTCATTCTTAAACTGGGGAGGACTAGCTAGACAGATAAGGGGCATGGTATTAGCTCTTAGAGAACAAGATTTCGTGATGGCTGCAAGAAGTTTTGGTGCAGATGATAGAAGAATAATTTTCAGACATCTCATACCCAACTGTTTAAGCCATATAATTGTAATAAGTACACTTAGTATTCCTGGTATGATTTTAGGTGAAACCGCCTTAAGTTTCCTAGGACTAGGACTTAGACCGCCTATGACAAGCTGGGGCGTGCTATTATACGAAACGCAAAATATAAGGTCACTCAGATATATGCCTTGGCTTATTATTCCTGTATTTTTTGTTATAATAACTGTTCTTTGCTACAACTTTTTAGGTGACGGCTTAAGAGATGCTGCAGACCCTTATTCTAGGTAGTGAGGTTTATATATGGCAGAGAATAATCTTATCTTAGAGGTTAAAGATCTCAGAACTTATTTCCCAACATATAGTGGATTAGTTCATGCGGTAGACGGAGTCTCTTTTAATATAAAAAGAGGTAGAAACCTTGGTGTAGTTGGGGAAAGTGGCTGTGGTAAGAGTGTAACAGCCTTAACTATTATGGGTCTTGTCCCTTCTCCCCCAGCCAAAATCTCTGGTGAGATTATATTCTACAAAGACAGTAACACAAAAATTGAACTACATAAGCTTGACCCTAAAGGTCCTGAATACAGATCTATCAGAGGCAAAGAAATAGCTATGATTTTTCAGGAACCAATGACATCTTTAAATCCTGTATATACTATAGGTGAACAGATAATGGAAGCTATTATGTTACATCAGAATGTTGATAAGTTAGAGGCACGTAAAAAGGCAATAGAGATGTTAGATAAAGTTGGCATTCCAAGTCCAGAAAAGCGGGTAGAGGAGTATCCTCATCAGCTAAGTGGTGGAATGAGACAGCGTGTAATGATAGCTATGGCTTTATCCTGTAATCCGAGCCTTTTAATAGCAGATGAGCCGACTACAGCTTTAGATGTGACAATACAAGCTCAAATTCTAGAATTAATGAGGGCTCTCCAGAAGGAATTTAATACTTCTATTATGATAATCACGCATAATCTAGGTGTAGTAGCCGAGATGGCAAATGAAGTTATGGTTATGTATCTTGGAGAGGTTGTAGAATATGGAGATGTTAAGGAGATATTTCGTAAAAGGTTACATCCATATACAGATGGATTATTTAAGTCTATACCAAGGGTAGGAAGAGATGCGAAACAGCCCTTGACGCCTATCCAAGGTTCTGTACCAGAACCTATAGATTTGCCTAAAAGCTGTAGATTTTTACCGAGGTGTAATTTTAGATTTGGCAAGTGTGAAGAGAATCCTCCCTTATTTACGCTTGAAAATGGCCATAAAGTAAAGTGTTGGTTATACGAAGATAATGGAGTAGTCTCATGAAACCTATACTTCTTGATGTAAAGGGATTAAAAAAATATTTCCCAGTTAAAAGAGGTTTCCTGAGAAAAACGGTAGGATATATAAGAGCGGTAGACGGTGTAGACTTGTATATAAGAGAAGGAGAGACATTAGGATTAGTTGGGGAAAGTGGTTGCGGAAAAACTACTGCAGGAAGAACTATATTAAGATTAATCGAACCTACAGAGGGAAAGATATATTTTAGAAGTAGCATAAGAGCAGGAAATAAAGATGGAATGGTAGATATAACAGAACTTACGCAAGAGGAACTAAAGCCATTAAGGCAAGAAATGGCTATGATCTTTCAAGACCCTATCTCATCTTTAAATCCAAGAATGACAGTTAAAGATATAATCAGAGAACCGTTAGAGATACATAATAAAGGAACTTCAAAAGAACAGGAAGATAGAGTTGTAGAACTCTTAGAGGCGGTAGGATTGACAGCAGAACATATGTCACGATATCCCCACGAGTTTTCAGGGGG
>JAOACC010000080.1 GCA_026418035.1 bacterium | reverse complement strand
TGGTTTATCATGGGTTAGGAATTCCTAGGCAGGCTTCTCTTATCTCGGGAGTCTTTGCTTACTCACCTGAATGGGAAAAGGCTTGGGCTGAATATGATCCCAAGAAGGCTAATGCAATGTTAGATGAGATAGGTTTATCCAAGAGAGATAAGAATTTATTGTTGATACGCCAGGAAAGGCAGATGGTAACCCTGTATTATTTGAGTATAATGGAGCCTTATATCTATTTTACGTTACAATAGAAGGTGGAGGATTATCAGAAGATATTGGTTCAAATTATCCTGAGGCTATAAAGGTTAGTAAGTCTTTAAGGGGTGGATGGGATACCTGTCCAATAAAATATAAGGTATCTAAAGATTTTGGAAAGACCTTTGGAGAGAAAATTATATTTCGTAAAGAGTGGGGATGGATGATTAGAAATAAGTTAATAAGACTCTCTAATGGAGAAATTCTCTTTCCAATATATGATGAGATAAATTGGAGGGCTATCTTTGGAATATCAAAGGACTTAAAAGACTGGAAATTTGCAGGATACATAACTACTCCTAAAGGATGTATCCAGCCTGCAGTGGTGGAGCTTGAGGATGGACATCTATTATGTTTTTTGAGGACTAGGGATGGGTTTATATATAGGAGTGACTCTTATGACTATGGTAGGACATGGTCTAAGGCAGAGCCTACGGACTTGAAAAATCCAAACAGTGGAATAGACCTTATAAAGCTTAAAGATGGAAGATTGTTAGTTGTTTTTAATGATAGCTTTGAAAAGAGAACACCTCTAAATATTGGTATATCCGGTGATAACGGTAGAACTTGGAAAATTTGGAACTTAGAGATAGATGAAGGTGAATTTTCATATCCTAGTGTAATTCAATCTAGCGATGGTTTAATTCACCTAGTTTATACCTATAAAAGAGAAACTATCAAGCATGTAATACTTTCGGTGAAATAAGATTATTAATTCTAACAGAAGAGGTGAGAATCATGTTTGATATATCTAATTGTGTTATTTTAACATCTAAGGATGTATCGGGTCCTGTAGCAAAGGCAATAACAGTATTAATTGAGGAGGTAGAAAAGAGAACTGGCATTAGACTTCCAATTGTGTATAGTTTTCCGGAAGGTGATAGACCTGTAATAGTAGTTGGAACGGAAGATGCTCTTAATGAATTAATAAAGCCATACATCCCCCTAATAGAGACCCTAGAAAGACCTGGGAAAGAAGGTTATAAAATCTTATTCAAAGAGAATAAACTGCCAATTATTTTTATATTAGGAACTGATTCGAGGGGAGTATTGTATGGAATAGGTAAGTTCTTAAGGAATCTAATCTGGGATAAAGGTTCTATAAAAATAAAGCCTTTTAGTATCTCAAGCACCCCTAAATATCCTCTTAGAGGGCACCAGTTAGGCTATAGGCCAAAGACCAATGCATATGATGCCTGGAGTGTAGAGCAGTTTGAGCAATATATAAGAGAATTGGCACTTTTTGGCGCTAATAGCATAGAAATACTACCCCCAAGAACAGATGATGAGCCAACAAGTCCACATATGAAAATAGATCCACTAGAGATGATGATAAGACTTTCAGAGATAATAGATTCTTATGGGTTAGATGTATGGATATGGTATCCAAATATGTTTACAGAAGAGGAATATAGAGATGAAAACTGCATAAAAAGAGAGATAGAAGAGAGAGAAGAGATATTTAGTAAACTAAAGAGGATAGATGCGGTGTTTATACCCGGAGGAGATCCTGGGAGTCTAGAAGCAAATACTCTGTTTGAATGGTCTGAGAAAGTCTATGAGATTCTAAATAAGTATCATCCTAATGCAAAGATCTGGCTTTCTCCTCAATGCTTTAGACCAACCAAGAGATGGCTAGATGATTTTTATAACAATGTGAGAAAAGAGCCAGAGTGGTTAGGAGGAATAGTATTTGGTCCCTGGGTAAAGACTCAGTTGCCAGAGTTAAGAGAGATTATACCTAATAAATATCCTATTAGGCATTATCCAGATATCACACATAGCCTACACTGTCAATATCCGGTTAAAGATTGGGATTTATCCTTTGCTATCACCTTAGGTCGTGAGTGCATAAATCCAAGACCCAAGGCAGAAAAACATATACATAATCTTTTTGCCCCTTATACAATTGGTAGTATCAGCTATTCAGAGGGTATAAACGATGATGTAAATAAGTTTATCTGGAGTGATCAGGATTGGAATCCAGAGACCCCGGTGATAGAGACATTAAGGGACTATGTAAGATTTTTTATAACTCCTAAATTTACAGAAGAGATAGCGCAAGGTATAATGGCATTAGAAGAGAATTGGGAAGGACCTTTGTTAGTAAACGACAGGATAGATATAACACTAAAGCAATGGCAGGATGTAGAAAAGTCTGTTTCTGAAGAAGTACTAAATAATTATAGATTTCAGATGTGTCTTCTTAGAGCTTATTATGATGCGTATATAAGGAGAAGGCTAATCTATGAGACAGAGTTAGAAAGGTCCGCATTAGATATTTTAGAAAAGTCTAAAGAGTTAGGATCTCTAAGAACGATAGAATTAGCGGAAGAAATTTTGGAAAAAGCAAAGATACAACCTGTAGCTCAGGATTACAAAAATAGATGCTGGGAATTAGCGGATAAATTATTCAAGAATATTGGGTCTCAGCTGTCCGTAGAGAGGTATAATGCTATAGCGTGGGATAGAGGTGCATTCATGGACGATATAGATATGCCGTTAAATAATTATAGATGGTTTAAGATTCAGTTTGAGAGAATCAGAAAGATAGAAACAGAGGAAGATAGACAGAAGGCAATTTATGAAATTGTTAATAGAACGAATCCTGGGCCTGGTGGATTTTACGACAATCTGGGTAATCCTAGAAGTCAAAAGAGAATTATAAGCTACAAAAGATGGGAAGAAGACCCTGGATATCTCTCATCCCCAGTTGTTGTGTTCACTCCTTATCTGCTTCATATTAATAGAGAGTTAGAAGAACAACTTGGTGGTGTTCCTTTAGCTCTGGTAAATAGTATAGCCACCTTGTATGATACGCCATTAGTTATAAGATATGAAAATCTTGAACAAGATTCAGACTATAGGCTTAGAGTTACATATATAGGTGCTATTGGTGGAAAGATAAAATTGATAGCAAATGAGAGATTTTTAATCCATGACTTTATAGATACTAAGCGGAAGGTGCTTACAGAAGAGTTTAAAATATCTAAAGATGTAATAACTAAGGGAGAACTAACCCTTAAGTGGGTAGCTGATGATGGGGAACGGGGTTGTGAAGTAGCAGAAATCTGGTTAATTAAGGAGGGTTAAAAGTGTTAAGATTGAAGGGTGTTATACCAGCAATACTAACTCCTTTTGATGAAAACTGTGAGATAGATGAAAGGGCGTTTGAAGAGCTTTGTAATTATCTTATTGATAAAGATGTAAGTGGTCTATTTGTATCTGGGACAACAGGAGAAGGTCCCCTACTTTCTCTAGAAGAAAGATCTAAGCTCTTTGGAATTGCAGTTAAGACTTCAAGAGGTAGAGTTCCGATAATTGCCCATGTTGGTTCTGTCTCTTTAAGAGAGACAACCGCACTTATAAAATCTGCTATAGAGGCTAGGGTTGATGCGGTTGCTATTGTAAGCCCATATTACTATAGATTAGATGAAAAGGCAATCGAAGAATATTACTTAAAAGTATTAGAAGAGACAAAAGAGATCCCGGTATTTTTGTATAACATCCCTGGGCTTACTAATAATTCTATAACTCCAAGTCTAGCGCAGAAGCTATTCAATCAGGGTAAAATAAGTGGTGTAAAGGATAGCTCTGGAAATATCACCGTCATTAAAAGTTTTATAGATATATCACCAGAATTTCAAGTTGTATCTGGAACTGATGAGTTATTCCTTCTAGCTCTCACATTAGGTGCGGTAGGAGCAGTCTCCTCTACTAGTAATGCATTTCCAGAACTCTTTAACAATATCTATAATGCATTTATTAGCAAGAATTTAGATTTGGCAGTAGAGAATCAGCGTAAATTGAATGAGCTTTGTAAGATATTCCAGTATGGAAGACTTATATCTAGCTATAAATATGCGCTTTCTTTGAGAGGGGTCAATATAAGTACTAGGGTAAGGTCTCCTCAGAGAGAACTCTCAGAAGAGGAAAAAGATATAATAAAAGAGAATATTAGAAAATTTATCTAAGAGGTGGCAAGATGTTTGATATAGATTTAACTAGGTATAGAATCTTAGACCTTTCTAAAGAGGTTATCCCTCCTGGAACGGAGGATAGGCCATTTAAGGTGCAGAAAAGTTTTTTGTCAGATAGGACCTATAAGCATGATGTCTGGACACATAGTCATGTTGGGACACATATTGAGGCATCATCTCATTTTTATGATGATGGTAAAGATATAAATGAATATCCACTAGAAGCCTTCTTTGGTAGGGCAATTCTTTTAGATGCTGAACCTGGAGTTATAGATGTTAAAGTTATAGAGAATCTAATAGGGGACATAATAAAAGAGCAGGATATTGTAATTTGTAGGAATAAAAGGGTAGAGTCTGGATATCCGTATCTTACCGCAGAATCTGCTAGATGGTTGGCTGAGAGAAATATAAAGATGTTAGGTATAGACACTAATTTTAAACTAGGAAGAGATGTTGAGGAAGGAAGGCTTATTCATGATATACTAATGTCTAAAGGTACTACTCTTATAGAATTTCTTGATAATCTACATCTTATCTCTAAAAGAGAATTTTTCTTTATTGCTTTGCCTTACAAGGTAAAGATGGATAGTTCTTGGACTAGAGCGATTGCTATCGAGGAAAGATAATTATGGGTAATTATATCCTTGCCCATGACTTAGGAACTACAGGTAATAAGGCAACCCTGTATGATAGGGAAGGGAACCTTTTAGCATCGTCATTCTACTCTTATCCTACATACTATCCTCATCCAAACTGGGTAGAACAGAATCCGTTAGATTATTGGGAGGCGGTTAAGAATTCAACTAGAGAGCTTCTAGCTAGGAGTAAAATAAGTCCTAAAGAAGTTGCTGTTATAAGTTTTAGTGGCCAGATGATGGGGTGCCTCCCAGTAGACAAAGATGGGAATCCTCTGAGAAATATCATTATCTGGGCAGATCAAAGGGGAATAAAAGAGGCTGAATTTATTAAAAATAAGGTTGGAGAAGATAGGGTATATAGAATTACAGGTCATAGGGTAAGTCCAACATACTCAGCAAGTAAGATCTTATGGGTGAAAAACAATGAGCCAGAGATCTTTTCTAAGACCTGTAAGTTTTTACTTGCTAAAGACTTTATTATCTATAAGCTTACTAGAAAATGGATAACAGACTTTTCTGATGCTTCAGGAACAAATCTCTTCGATCTTCAAAACGAAAGATGGTCAGAAGAAATAATCTCTATCTTAGATATACCTTTAGAAAAACTACCAGAACCTCATAGTTCTCTAGATGTCGTTGGGGAGCTTATAAGTGATTCGGCAGAAGAATTGGATTTAATTCCTGGTATTCCAATAGTTGTAGGTGGAGGAGACGGGGCTTGCGCTGCCTGTGGTGCTGGTGTAGTGGAAGAGGGAGATGCATATAACTATCTAGGGGCTTCCTCTTGGATTGCTATAGCGTCTAAAAGGCCTATATATGATGCTAGACTGAGGACGTTTACATTTCATCACCTTGAGCCTGGTTTATTTATGCCTACCGGAACTATGCAGTCAGCAGGTCTCTCTTATCAATGGGCTAGAGATAACTTGGCTACAAGAGAAAAAGAGATAGCTAGTAGTTTTAATCTAAGTCCTTATGAGATAATGGACTTAGAGGCAGAAAAGATTTCTCCTGGCTGTGAAAATCTTATATTCCTTCCTTATCTTCTAGGTGAGAGAAGTCCTCACTGGAATCCAAATGCTAGAGGTGTATTTATAGGACTTACTCCAAGACACACAAGAGTTCATCTTATAAGGGCCATTCTAGAGGGGGTTGGTTTTAATTTAAAGATAATACTCGATGCTTTTCTTACCCAAGGAGTAGATGTAAAAGAGATCAGACTTATTGGAGGAGGAGGAAAGAGTAGGCTTTGGTCTGAGATACTAGCAAATATCTTTGAAAAAGATATACTTAGAATGGAAATCTTAGAAGAGGCTACCTCTTTAGGTTCGGCTATAGCAGGAGGAATAGGAGTAGGGTTATTCCCAGATCTGAAAATAGCAAAGGAGCTTGTAAAGGTAAGAGAGAGGATAAAGCCAGATGTAGAAAAAATGTCAGCCTACAGAAATGTCTTTCCAATATTTGTTGAAGTCTATGAAAGATTAATACCAATATTTGATAAGTTGGGAGGTCAATAGTATGAATATCCCTTACTCTGAGAGCGAATTATTTGATTTTGGTCCACAGAGAACCTTCCAAGGAGAAAATCTCTCTCAGATAGCATTTCCTTTGGGAGGAATTGGAACAGGAACAGTATCCTTGGGAGGAAGAGGCAACTTGCAAGATTGGGAGATATTCAATAGACCTGCTAAGGGTTTAAACTTACCGTTTACATTCTTTGCAATAAGGATAAAAGAGAGGGAAGGATACAGGGCTAAGATATTAGAATCTAAGTTACCTCCTCCGTATACTTCGAGCCATGGGCTTCCAAATAATAGAGTGTCTGGACTGCCAAGGTTTGACTCAGCAAGATTTAGGGGAGAGTATCCATTTGCCTATATAGAATTCTTTGATAAAGATATACCCCTAAAGATAAAATTAGAAGCCTTTAATCCTTTAATTCCATTAAACGATTTTGACTCAGGGTTACCTGTAGTTATATTCTATTTTACTATTAAAAATACTGGTTATACCCCGATAAAAGGGACTTTAACTTTTAGCATGCTTAACCCTGTTGGATACGATGGCAAGGTATCTTTAAGAAACATATATGGGGTAAACAATAGATATGCACCTTGTTTTGGTTCTAATCTCAATGAGTTCTTAGATGAGGATGTGATAAAAGGTATAAGGATGAGTAGTTTAAAATATAAGAAGGAAGATCCTCTCTTTGGTAATATCTCTATGGTAACTACTTGGAAAGACATTACATATACCCTGAGATGGTTAAGGAGTGGGTGGTTCGATGACTTGCAAGACTTCTGGGATAGGTTTAAAACTAGTGAAAGATTGAAAGAAGAGAAGACTAGTGAGCCTAGTCCTGAAGGGCAGACAGATGTTGCTACATTAGGATTGAACTTTGAGCTTTTACCTCAGGAGGATGTAAAACTTCCCATTTTTCTTTCCTGGTATTTTCCATATTTGCCAGATGAGATTACAAAATACTTTAGGATAGAACCTCTAAAAGAGGAAATTCGATTGAAGACTTATTACTCTACTAAATTCGATGATTCTTGGGATGTTATTAAATATACTGTAGAGAATATAGAGAGACTAGAGAAGGAAACTAGAAATTTTCATGATTTACTCTTCTCTAGCTCTCTACCAAATTATGTTCTAGATGCAATATCAAGTCAGATCTCTACTATAAGAACTAATACTTGTTTTAGAACAGAAGATGGTTATTTCTTTGGTTTTGAAGGATGCAGTGATAATGAAGGGTGCTGTCCGATGAATTGTACTCATGTGTGGAATTATGAACAAACTCTAGCTTATCTTTTCCCTCAGCTAGAAAAATCAATGAGAAAGGTAGAGTTCTTATACAACGTAGATGAGACTGGTAAAATGTCATTCAGGACAATGTTACCTTTAGGTTCTAGTAGATGGGGCTTTAAACCTGCTGCTGACGGACAGATGGGAAGTATTATGAGGGCATATAGAGAGTGGAAGTTTTCTGGGGATGATGAGTTTATAAAAGAGATATGGCCCAATATAAAGAAGGCTTTAGAGTTTGCTTGGATAAACTGGGATTTGGATAAAGACGGAGTCATGGAAGGAGAGCAACACAATACTTATGATATAGAATTCTACGGGCCTAATACGATGACTGGATTGTTCTATCTTGGAGCACTTAAGGCTTCTAGTGAAATAGCAGAATCCTTAGGAGAGAAAGAAAAAGCTAAAGAATATCTGGAGATTTTTAAAAATGGTAGTGAGCGTATAGTTAGAGAACTTTTCAATGGTGAATATTTTATCCAGAGGTATGATAGGAGTAAAGAGTATAAATATCAGTATGGTGATGGATGTCTAGCTGATCAGGTTTTAGGGCAATGGCTAGCTGATATGATAGGTTTGGGAGATTTGATTCCTAAGGATTATATAGAGAAGTCTTTGGAATCTATATTCAAATATAATTTTAAAGACAATCTCTCTAACCATTCTAACTGTCAGAGAACATATGCATTGAATGATGAAAAGGGATTGATACTCTGCACCTGGCCTAAGGGCAACAGGGAGATCTTCCCATTTCCATATTCAGATGAGGTTTGGACAGGGATAGAATATCAGGTGGCTAGTCATCTAATATACAGAGGCTTTATAAAAGAAGGGCTAACAATAGTAAGGGCGTTAAGAGAAAGGTTTGATGGACTGAGACGTAATCCTTGGAATGAACCTGAATGTGGACATCACTATGCTAGGGCTATGGCTAGTTGGGGCTTACTTTTGGCACTTTCTGGTTATGAGTATGATGGAAGAGATTTCTCTATAAGCTTTAACCCTAAGATATGTATTTCGAATTTTAGGTCTTTCTTCTCTACACATAGTGGTTGGGGGATGTTCTCTCAAGAGATTTCCAAAGATTTTTTTAAAGTCAGTATAGAAAATCTTTACGGAGAAATAAAGGTAAAGAATATAGATTTAGAGATACCAAAGAAGTTTTGTGGAGATCTTTCTGTTAGATTAGTAAAGACCAATAAAGAAGAAAAGATATTAAAAGCTAGCTTAGATAAGAATAGGATAATCTTGGAAGAAATAGTTAAAATAGAAAAAGGGGAGATGGTGGAGATACTCATCTCCCCTTAAATTATTTATTGCTATTCTTCCTCTTCTGATTCTTCTTCAAAGAATTCTTCATATGTCTCTTCAGGTGGTATAATTACACCATTTATTAGATGGATTATTCCGTTACTTGCCTTAATGTCTGCCTTTGTAATCTTTATCGTATCATTGATTATTATATCTTTTCCTACTTTTTTAACAGTAATAGTTCCTCCATCAGTATAGACCTCTCCGCTTTCGACTAGCTTATTGGCAGAGAGCGCCTCCATTGAGATGATATGACAACTGACAATTCTGTAAATATTATCTATATTTCCTGCATCTATGGCAGATTTTAGGTCCGCTGCTGCATCATCGGTTGGGACTAAGACAGTAACTGGACCTTCATCGGTAAGTGTATCTGTAAGCTCTGCCATCTGGACTGCTTTCAAAAATATAGAACAGTTTTTCTGGGCTTTTAGCGTATCTAGCACATTTCTAGTCTGTGCTAAGGCGCTATTAAGAATTAGGGATGTGACTAGAACAGTCACAAGGCTCACTAAAAAAACTCTTATAGGTCTTCTCATAAAAATTCCTCCCCTCTAAAATTTTTATTATTAAATTATATAACGAAGATAATAGATTTACAATATTACGACGGACGGTAAACAATGCAATATTAGTATGCACAGTCACTGGATTATTAAGATTTTATCTTAGCCTAAAGTTAAAGTCAGGGATTAAGTTTATTTAAAGTCCACCCCACGCTAAAAATTTAAAGAGTCCCTCGGGGTATTGACTAATTAGTATATTATTTTATAATATTATTGTGTTCCTCGGTAGCTCAACAGGCAGAGCGGCCGGCTGTTAACCGGTTGGTTGTAGGTTCGAGTCCTACCCGGGGAGCCATTTTTATTTTTAGGGAGGTTCATATGCCAAGAGTTAAAGGGGCTTTGCAATGAATGGGCAGGGCAGGCTGGATGGCAGAAATCTCTTCCTATTTTTTATTCTTACCTTTGCCTGGTCATGGATTCTTTGGCTACCAGAGGTGCTTTGGGGTTTTCGTTTATATCTTGCTCCATTTGGTCCCACTGTATCTGCTTTTGTCCTTACATACATAAATGAAGGGCTCAGTGGAACCAAGGCGTTACTTAGAAGAGGGTTAGACTTTAGATTTAAAAGGGTCTGGTTTGTTCCAATATTCCTACTAATGCCAACAATCGTAGGTCTTTCTCTACTTTTAGCAATTCTTAGTGGTGAGTCTGTACCTAGTATGCCATTTTTATCACAGCCATTTATTGTTATACCTGCTTTTTTCTATATTTTCTTTCTTGGTGGGCCCTTAGCAGAGGAGTTTGGTTGGAGAGGTTATGCCCTTGACAGATTACAAATACGATATAACGCGTTCATTTCTAGCATAATACTTGGAATCTTATGGGGACTATGGCATTTACCTCTTTTCTTTATGAAGGGGCAGGATATATATCGTAGTGTGCCAATTTGGGGTTTTATACTTGGGACGGTCTTTCTCTCCATACTGTTTACATGGATATATAACAATACTGGTAGGAGTATTCTAGCAGTTTTGCTTTTTCATACAATGAGTAATCTAGCTCACTTTATCTTTCCTGCTATGGCAACAGAATTTGGTGGTTTATATTCTGTTTTATTGAATGTAGCAACAGTAATTATTATACTGATAGTATGTGGAGCTAAAAGAATGATCTGTGAGTAACGGATACCTAGTAGGGGTGATACGATGTTTAAAGCGGAAGGGATTATTCCAGCTGTAGTTAGTCCTGTAGATGACAAAGGGGATATAAGAGAAGCTCCTTTTAGGCAACTTCTAAACTATCTTATCAGTAATGGTGTTCATGGCCTCTTTATAAACGGTAGTCAGGGAGAATTCTATGCATTGACTCCTGAGGAAAAGCAGAAGGTCTTGGAGATTGCGGTAGATGAGGTAAAGGGACGGGTTCCTATTTATGCAGGTGTTGGTGCGGTAACAACGAGGGAGGCGGTAAAGCTTGCTAAAATGGCAGAAAAGGCTGGAGCACAGGCTTTATCTGTCATAACTCCTTACTACATAAAACCAGACGAGGATGAATTATACGAATACTATAAAGAGATAGCAGAATCTGTATCAATTCCTGTGCTTTTATATGCCAATCCTTCTAGAACAAATATCTCGCTTTCTGTTAGATTGGTAAGTAAATTGGCAGAGATCGATAATATTGTTGGCATTAAAGATAGTAGCGGGGATCTGACTCTAACTGGAGAGTATGTAAGGCTTCTATCTCACAAGGGATTTCAGGTCCTAGCTGGGAGGGATACTCTCATTCTTGGAACCTTAGTCTATGGAGGAACGGGAGCTATTGCTGCCACTGCTAATGTTGTTCCTAAACTAGTTGTTAGCATATATGAGTCTTTTAAAAATGGGGATCTAAAGTCCGCCCTAGAGGCTCAGTATAAATTAGCTCCCCTTAGAATAGCCTTCGATCTTGGGACATTCCCAGTTGTTATAAAAGAAGCGGTAAAACTTATAGGTTTTGATCTTGGCTCAGCTATTAGACCTGTCAAGGATATTAAACCAGAAAAAAAGGAGGAGTTGAAAAGGATTCTACTAGACTTAGGATTAAAAGTGATCTCTTAATATTAAAATACCTTTCCTGGATTCATAATGCCATTAGGGTCTAAGACCCTTTTTATCTCTCTCATAAGTGGTATTTCGCTCTTCTTTGATAGATAAAGTGCCTTCTTTTTGACATATCCAATGCCATGTTCTCCACTTGGAGCTCCTCCTAGGAGGCTAGCCTCTACCGCTATCTTATCTAGTATCTCCTCTTGTATCTCCTGCCAGTCTTCAGGGTCTACATCCTTTGGTTTTAAAGGTGCAGAATGTATATTCCCATCACCTGCATGGGCAACACAGAGTATCTCTGTCTTATACTCTTCTCCAATCTCCTTTATTTTCATTAGCATCTGTGGTATCAAAGATGTAGGGACAACTGCATCTCCAGTAACTACATATGGGTCTATAGTCTTTATTGCCTCTAGATAATTTCTCCTTAACCTCCAGAGTCTTTCAGAGGCAAATGGATTTTCTGCTACAAAAACTTCCAATGCCCCTAGCTTTAAACAAGCCTCTCCTGCCCTTATATAGGCTTCCTCCAACTGGGCTTTATTATTGCCGTCAAACTGTATAAGTAGATATGATTCTGCCCTGTCTTGATACTCCCACCTACTCCTTGTGTATAGACTTGCCACTTCCACAGAAGGACGGTCTAAGAATTCAACCGCACATGGCAGAACCCTACTCTCTGTTATAACCTCAGGGACTGTTTTTATGGCAGATTCCACAGTAGGAAAGGGGACTAATAGATCAACTACGTATTGTGGAAGTGGTATAAGGTTTACTATTATCCTGCCAAATACGCCAAGTGTTCCTTCAGAACCTATCATAAGGTTCAAAAGGTTATATCCACTTGAATCTTTTCTCCTTTTTCCTCCTAAAGACAGTATCTCTCCCGAAGGTAGAATTACCTCTAAACCCAATATGTGATGTCCTGTATTCCCATACTTTATTACCTTACTTCCTCCCGCATTTGTAGCAACATTTCCACCTAAAAAACTTGTCTCTACACTCATAGGATAACCAGGATAAAAAAGCCCCTCTTCTGCTACTTTCTTGCATAGGTCATTTGTTACTACACCAGGTTCAGCAACCGCTACCAGGTTGACCCTATCTATTTCTAATATCTGATTCATCTTTTCCAAGGATAAAAGTATACCCCCATATATAGGAACAGCTCCGCCTACTACTCCGCTTCCTGCACCCCTAGGTGTAACAGGTATGAGATTTTCGTTAGCTAGTTTTAGCACCTTTGATATCTCTTCTGTACTTTCTACCTTTACAACTACCTCTGGGGGATGGGCATAGAATCTGCCCGATTCATCCTGAGAGTATCTCTCTAACTCTTCCTCCTCGGTAGAAACATCATTAGCACCACAGATATCTACTAGTTTATCTATAATCTTCCTATCTACCTTATTAAACATTATTCTTCCTCTCTTCTAATTTTCTCTTTAGAGTAGACAGTATCTCTAAGGCATCTCCTACTATTCCTAGATCTGCCACTTGGAATATGGGAGCCTCGGGATCTTTATTTATTGCAATTATACTTTCTGAGTTCATCATACCCGCTAGATGCTGAACAGCCCCCGATATACCGAATGCAATATAGACCTTGGGATTTACAGTCTTTCCACTCAATCCTACTTGATGTGGATACTCTATCCATCCCATATCTACAATAGCCCTAGAAGCTCCCACAGCAGAAGAATCTATCAGTTTAGATATATCAAAAAGTAGTGAAATATTCCTTGGATCTTTTAGCCCCTTTCCACCAGAGATAACAACCTCTGCATCTACAAGGGAGACCTCTTCCTCTCTAGGCTTAAAGTTTATCCTCTCTATCCTAGAATTTAGATCTATACTAGGCTTAATTATCTTAATCTCTCCAGTTCTGTTTGTATCCCTTTCAAGTGGCTTTTTCCCCTTAGGTCTCACCGTTGCCATCTGCGGTTTAGAACTGGGCGTCTTTATGGTAGCAAGAACATTTCCGCCAATGGCTGGTCTAGTTTGTAGCAGAAGCCCTGTTTCCTCCTCTATATCTAGTGATGTACAATCTGCTGTAAGTCCTGCCTTTAATTTCCCAGCCAGATATGGCATTATAGTTCTACCTGTAGTTGTTGCCCCTGCTAGAATTATATCGGGAGCTATCTCTTTTATAAAGGGAACTAAGACCTCTGCATAGACTTCTGGATTAAAATTATCTAGTCTTGGATGTTCGAGGTAGTATACCTTATCTGCCCCGTAATAAATAACCTCTTCTAGATCTCCTAGATTATACCCTAGGATCAGAGCAGAAAGTCTAGTCTTTAACTTGTCTGAAAGGTCTTTACCCCAAGCTAATAGCTCATAGGTAACCGAATGGATCTTACCTTTCCTTACTTCTCCCAGTATGACAACCTCTCTACTCATAGTATGCCTCTTTCCTGCAAGAATTCTATAATATAGCTTACCGCCTCTTCCGGGTCTTTTACCTTTATCCTTCTACCTGTCCTTGATATCTTAGGATAGAAGACTTTTACTACCCTTGTTAAAGAACCTAATAATCCAACCTCTTCATTTGTTACTCCTAGTTTTTCAAGGTCGAATATCTCTATCTTAGTATTTCTTGCCTTTATCTTCCCTTTTAGTGTTGGAAGTCTTGGTTCTCCTATCGCCTTTGTTACCGATATTACTCCAGGGAGTTTCATCTTTAAGGTCTCTGTCCCTTCTTCCGTCTCTCTTTCTAAAATAGCATAACTATCGTTGATCTCTAGTATCCTACTAGTATAAGTAACTATAGGTAGGTCTAACTGTCCTGCTAGGCTTGGTCCTACCTGTCCAGTCTCTCCGTCGGTTGCCCTTTCACCTGTTATTATCAGAGAAAATGGCTCAAGCCTTTTTATAAGCTTACCTATCGTATAAGAGGTAGCCCAGGTATCTGCCCCTGCAAATGCCCTGTCGGATAGAAGGATTCCTCTATCACATCCCATAGAGATCGCTTCTTTTAATACCTCTTCAGCCTTTGGTGGTCCCATAGAGATAGCGGTTATACTTGTCTTTCCCTCGTACATCTCTTTTATCTGTAAGGATGTCTCTATTGCATAAAGATCTAGAGGGTTAATTACCGCCTCTACCTCTTCTCTTTTCATTGTTCCAGTAGATTCATCTATCTTTACCTTATCTGTAGCTGGCACTTGCTTTACCAAGACATATATATTCATCTTATAACCTCTCCTAGTATTTCATTCTAACTAAGAGAATTTTAACAGCTAGGTTCTACTTTGTAAATTGCTTTTTGTGTATAATATCTATTATGAAAAGATGCGCCTTGGTCTTTTTTTACACTAGGGATAATAGATACAGCTTTAACGTTCTTCTTGGAGCCATAGAGAGTAGCCCTATTATTGAGAATTTAGAGATATTTCTTTTGGAGGATAAGACAAAGCTATTAGATGACCTAGAGGAGATTCTTAAAAACTATCATAAAGTTATTCTAGCCCTTTCTTTTCTTACGCCTCAGATCTGGGATATCTATAGAGTGGTAAAGACTATAAGGGATAGATTTAAAGATAGGATACTTATCATAGCTGGTGGAGCTCACTCCACAGGAGACTCTTTGGGTACTCTAAAGATGGGCTTTGACATTGTTATTAGGGGGGAAGGTGAAGAAACTTTAGTAGAACTCCTAGAAAAGGTCATTAAGAATGAGTCTTATCTTAATATTAAAGGGATTTCCTTCTTGGATAAAGAAGGAACTTTTCACTCTACAGGGTTTAGGGAACCAATTGACCTTAATAGATACATCCCTTTTTCTCTTAAGTTTGAGAAGTTTAATCCTATAGAGATCTCTAGAGGCTGCCCCTTTGGTTGTTCCTTCTGTCAAACACCAAGGATATTTGGAACAAATCCTAGACATAGAAGTATAGAGAAGATCCTAGAATATATCAAGATTATGAAGGAGAGAAACCTTACCGATATAAGGTTTATAGCACCTTCAATTTTTTCATATGGTTCTCAAGATGGAAGGACTTTAAATCTAGATGCTCTGAATACACTTTTTAAAGAGATAAGAAAGATTATTGGTTCAGATGGGAGAATCTTTATAGGGACATTCCCTTCGGAGATTAGACCTGAACAGGTAAGGGAAGAGACCTTGGAGCTCATAGTTAAATATGGAAATAACAGAAATATAACTATTGGTGCCCAGTCTGGAAGTGATAGGGTATTAGAACTTACACATAGAGGACATACGGTTTCTGATATCTATAGAGCGGTCTCTATAGCTAAGAAAGCAGGCTTTACTGTAAATGTAGATTTTATCTTTGGGTTACCCGTTGAGAAAGAAGAGGATATAGATAGTACTGTAAAGGTTATAGAAGATTTGGTAGATATAGGTATAAAGGTTCATGCCCATACATTTTTACCTTTACCACAGACCCCACTAAGTAGATTTAAACCTAATGAGATGTCTTCCAAGTACAAAAAGATTATTAATAAACTCTTACCTAAAGGCATAGTATTTGGCTACTGGAGAGAACAAAAAGTCCTTGCCGATAAAATCTACAGGTACCTCTCCACAGGAAATATAGAAGAGGTACCTGTTTTAAATCTATGATAACTCAAATCTCACTATCTTTGATGTCTTAATCTCTACAGGACCTATCAGACCACTCGGAAGTGGTTCTTTTATAACCATTTTTTCTTCCGGCATTGGGAACCTCTCCCCATACTTGGCAATCAATTCCGAGTAGTCTTCCCTGTTCTTTCCACTCTATTTAAGAGGAGAGTTTTCCTTACTCTCTATTCTAACTCTGTTCATCTCTTCTAATTCTCTAGCTATTTCCTCTTCAGTTACTTCACAATCAAACCACCACCATCTTACAAAGGGCTTAGTCCTTTTAGAGAAGTTCAAAATCTTGAGCCCCTATCTTATTTGTCTAACAACTCTAGTTGGGGGACAAGATATGACACTGGCATGCTGTAGTATAATCTTAATTGTAAAATTACCAAAAAGAGGGAGTATATGGGTCTATGTAGATTTTGTGGTAAACCGGCAGGATTCCTGAGAAAGGAACATAGGGAGTGTAGGGAAAAGCATAATAGTGGTGTTTTCATTATTAGATCTATGGTTGCAGATTCTCTGTCAAATAGTGTGGATAGGGATGAGATACTTAAGATAGCTAGGGAGAGTTATATAAGTAATGAGGAGTTGAAAAATTTAATATTAAATGGGTTAGATGAGGCTATAGATAAGGCTTTGGGGGATAATATACTTACTCAAGAGGAAGAGGAGAAGATAAAAATCGTCCTACTTAAATTTGGTTTTGGTGTAGATGAGCTAAGTTCTAGTAAAACCTATGAGAAATTTATTAAAGCCTTGATATTGAGAGACATATTAGAAGGTAAAATCCCCAAAAGGCTAGACATAAAAGGTGTTTTGCCATTTAATCTCTTAAAAAACGAAACCCCTATCTGGCTCTTTAATGATGTAAAGTACTATCAGCTTAAGACCTATAGACACTATGTAGGAGGTTCCAATGGGTTTAGTATTCGTATTACGAAGGGTGTATATTATAGAATGGGAGATTTTAGGGGATATCCAGTTGAAGAGACAGAACTCACTAAGGTTGACGAGGGTGTAATGTGCATTACCGATAAACACATATATTTTGGAGGTAGAATAAAGAGCTTTAGAATCAGCTATGACAAAATTGTGTCCTTTACTCCTTATTCTGATGGTATAGGAATTCAGAGAGATTCCACAAATGCCAGACCTGAATACTTTATAACCAATGATGGCTGGTTTACATATAACCTAGTAGTCAACTTGGCTAATAGGGGTTAACTTGTAAAATTCCATACCCTAGCGAAGTCTTTGCTCCTATACCTCCATTACTTAAGGCGTCCTTTAACCAGGCACTAGCTAAGGATAAAAGACGGGAATCTTTTGATTATTTCATTATAGTTTCTTTTATCCTAGGGAAATCGAGTTGATTATAAATTTGATCAAAATTAATATCTGCTGCCTTTTTTATATGAGTTTTTACTAGTTCTAAGATAAGGCTTTTTATTAGATTTAAGAATGCTTCAGATGTTTCCTTTCCGATAGGATTAAGTCCGTGGGCTAATATCGAGTAATTTCTAGCAGAGAGAATCTTTTTAAGTTCTTCATTATTGCAGATTTCACTTCCTAAGTCATCCCTTAACTCTTTCAATAGTTTAGCAGAAGCTTCTAACCCAAGTGGCCTGCCGTATTTAGACCTTAAATCTTCAGGAATATTATTTAAGTTTATCTCTGAGGTATCATATATATTATCTTTTTTTACATATAAGTTTTTTTCTGCTATTCGAAATTGGATAATATATTCTATTAATCTATACAATCTGGCTACACAATCATCATATTTTCCTTCTATAAATCTTCTTTCAGCATTTTTAAGCAAATCTAACATCTTTTCTATAGAAAATTGTTCGTTAGCAAGTTTATACAGTAATTCTTTATGTTTTTCTACTCTAGATTTTATACCCCAGCTACTAAGTAAGCTTATCTCTTCTTTTGATACTTCATTTAGTATTTTTAATGCTTCCTTATGGCTAAATAAGTCCCAGTTTAAATAAGCATCACAGAGTTTGATAAGTAATTTTGCCTTTTTTCCTATATCATTCCCTTCGTATAGTTTAATAGCAGTTTTAAAAGTGTTTTTAGCTGATTCAAACATTAGGTTGTTGAAGTATTTAATACCTTCCAAATAAAGTTTTTTGCTATAAATCTGAGTAGGATAAAAAGAAATTACCCTCTCAGTACCGGGAATGACCCTTCCTCCTTCATCACGTTTTCCTGCAATGTATGAGATATTGTCTACATCGTTTTCTATCGCAGATAGAATAATCCCAGCAGACATGGCTTTAGTCCCAGATGTATAGTCAACTATTATATAGATATCTTTTTCTTTTTTGAGTTTTCCTATTTCTTCATCACACTTTTGTTTTATTGATTCAATATCGTTTTCGTCTTCAAGAATTATTTTATCAAAGTTTCTGTATTTCCCTTCAATAAAAGGAATAGTTTCTTTACTGCTTTTGTCAGTACAGAAAAATATTACTTTGTCAGGGTTATGATTTCTAATACTTTTCAGAATTGCTTCAGCAATATCTTCTCTATTTCTTCCTGTTCCAACAGTCACAAGCATATACCTCATTCTTTGTCTCTCCCTATTCTCTTTTTATTTCGCACCACCCTATAGGACAGTATTTCTTTCCTATCTTTAAAACCCATCTAGTAGAAGGATACAAGCTTGGATCTATATTTGTCTTTATTATTTTTAGTGTTTTAAAAGATGCTTCTGGAATAAAGTATCCCAAGGAATTAAAATAGTAAGTCTTTCCAAATCCAATTGGCACGTAGACTGACTTATTCTCTGGCTTTCTTAATACGGTCTGCATCTCCTTATAATAGGTTATAAGACTGTCTATAGCTTCTATGCCTTCTTTTCTTACAGTTTTTAACCTTCTAAGGATCTCTATCTCTTTATCTACAAGTTTAATAGAATAGTTTCTAAGGGCTTTCCAGATGTTATCCTCTCTGTCTCTATTGTTAAAAAAGGACTTCCAATAATCTGGGATATTATCTTTTTCGAAGACTTCAATTACTACTTCGGTGTAGAATTCTTTGTTATTTGGAATTGCAATTATATATTGATACAATCCTTGAGTCTTATTACTACTCTGTATCCTCTGAGGAAGTCTTTCTATCTTATACAATGCCAGTTCTGAAAATGGGATTCCTTCTGTATCTCTAACGGTTACATACTTCATAGCATCAGTATCTATTCTCCTTGCTTCTATCCTCAGGATATCTTCCCCAACATATAAGTCTCTTTTATCTAAAAGGTCCTTTTGTTTATCCTTATTATTCTCTAAGTAATAGAATAATAAAGCACTCCTTATTATCCCCTTTAAAGTACTTCCCGGTATATATGCCTTTTCTCCAGAGAGCATAGGGAGATATATATTCCTTCGTCTTTTTTCATCTATGTCACTTCTTATCTCTATAGAATACTTTGTTACTTGTTCAATACCAATCTCCTTTCTTCTCAGGAAATCTTCAATTGTTTTGTTTTCGCTTACAATCAGAGAAGAAAGTTCATCTACCAATTCTTTAGGATTCTGGGCTTTAACTTTTGAGACTTTCATTAGTTTATCTTTGTCTATAATCCTTAATTTTTTATCCTTCGGATCTACCACACATTCGGTAACATTAGATATCTCTTCCCCACTTCTTACTAGGGTTGGGGTTACAGTTCTTATCTTTATCTTCATACATTACCCCCTTCCTTATGAAAATTTAAAGCCAATAGACCTTCCATAGGATATCACCCTCATATCTTCTCTAGGAGAGACATTAATATTCTCTCCTAAGTAAGGAGACTTTACTAAAGACCCTTCTCTTATCTTATAATGGGTCCTCTTTCTAAGACCAGTAGCCCTTTGATAGTAGATAAATCCATCCCTTTTAACAAGCTGATAATAGATTAACTTATCCACTTCTTCTTTTCTAGGTAAGGTAAGTGATAATGTAATCTCAAAGTCACCATTATCTGGTAACTCTAACTCTTCTCTTTCGTAGAAATCAAATATGCCTTTTCCGGTAGTCCTTTCCCCTCCAAGCCCCTCCTCTATAAATAGATTCAAGGTTGGAATAAATATACTATCCAGTTCTTTATCTTTAATTCTTAGGAAGTATAAAAATGGGATCAGTTTTTTGTATGAAGATGTCTTTATTGTATGTAATTCTAGATTTTCCTGAAAAAAGAGGTTAGATTCCTGAGTTTCTCTTGATAGAGAGACTTTAGGCTCTAATATAGTTCCTAGAAAATTGACCTCTTCCTGTATTTCCTCGAATTCTCTTCTAGTGACTAGAGAATTTGAGTTTAAAAACTTAAGTCCTTTTAATAATTCCGAGTTTATTGATTTACTATTTGCGTCAAAACACTCTATAAGCTCTTTCAATGCTTCTAGAGATATCCATTGAAGTTTTTTATATCTTTTGTGCTCTGGTAAATTCTCTCCCTTTAGAGGAATATTAGGCATTGGCAAGAATAGGATATCTCTAGAAATTCCTCTTAGTCCAGGAAAGACAGAGGATAACACTATCCTTTCTTCAAATATACCAAACTCTCTGTTTCCAAAAAGCTTTATAAGAGAATTGCTCAGTGCAGAAAAGAGTGTGTCTGAATGAATAGTAATAGAAGTTCTATCCATCCTTCTTAAACCTATATGTAACAGGATTGGACCTTCTTTAAAGAGCTTGATCACTTCTATTTTCATTTTTGGTTCACCTGCAGTTTATTATATATCTCTTTATAGATTTCTTCGATGTTTATACTGCTTAGATCTTTAGATGTTGTTATAGGTATCTTCTCATTATTCTTTATGTAACTCTCTATATTCTTTATATAGAATGCTAGGTTATTGAATTTTATATGTCCGTATCCTCTTGTTCCACTACCACCTAAGTAATCATCTTCAAGAAGTCTTAAGCCCTCTATAAAAGATTTTGTAAGAGAATTAATATCATCTCTTTCATAAAAGCTTATACTGCTAAAAAATTTAAACTTAGCCCCCGCAGGAACCCTTTCCATGATTCTTGGGTGTTGAGCGGTGCCTTTGATCCTATCTATAATATTCTCCGTTTTTTCCTCTGTATATGTAATGTCTTCAAAACTATTCTTTAGGACTTCTTTTATAAATTGTTCTTCGTCTAAGTATGAATCTCTAACTATAAGACGAGATATAGTTCTATTCTTATTAGAATGTGCTCCAAAAAGTAAGCATATGTTACAACTTCCACAACCACAAGGTTCTCCCTCATTTCTTTCTGGCTGAAAGCCGCCTTTTCTCTCTAAGAGACATCTAATTTTGCCTTTCAGAGATGAACCAGGTATGTAAGGGATTCCTCTAATTGTTTTAATTACTGGATTATCTAATCCTCCAATCTCTCCAGTTTCTTTTGATCCGCCTATATGAAGCCCTGTAAGTAAAGTAATTTCACCTTCGATAAATAGCTTTCCGATAAATTTCTCCATAACTCTCCCTCCTTAGTCCTCTTCATAGTATTTTTGGTATGCCACAAGAGCTTCAGTAAACTTCTTTATATTATAGATGTGCTTATCATCTTTTGCCCTTTCTATAGTGTCTTTAAACAAGATATATATTTTCCCTAACTCCCTTTTGGACCTTGTTGATGTTTCTTTCCCAACCATATATGCCAGATATGGAATCTGAAGGAGCATTTGGTTTAAGCTATTAGACTTTTTGATAAGCTCATAGATCTTTCTCATCTTGGTAGATGTTATAGCTTTGGATTGTGTCAGAGCTTTAATAAAAGTCTTGATGTTATTATTTACTTCTGTGAATACTGAAGGATCCAAACTTGTAAAGTTTAGTATATCATTTATATAGTTATCTCCTAAATCCCTTTTTATCTCATTTCTCAAATCATCCTCATTAAAGCCTCTCCTTTGATCTTGAGGCCGATTCTGACCTCCTGGGTTCCTATTTAATATCTTATTATTCACTTTTTACGCCTCCCTTCTTCTTGTTTTCATCCTGGCAATCTTAGTAGCGACAAGAATTAATCGTGGATTTCTTATCTTATCACCACTCTTTAAGAGGTTACTTATCATGATATCGGCTAACCTCTCTGCTATTTCCTTTTGATCCCTTAAGTAATACATAAACCTCCATATACTAGGTGGACTAATTTTCCCTTTTAAACTTGATTCTAGTAGAGGTGAAAACCCTTTTATAGACCTCTCTATCTTAGAAATAATTGCCCTTGATGTCTGTTCCTCAGAGCCCAGTATTCTCTTACTTAAGTCTTCAGCAATATCAAGTGCCTCTCGAAATTCTCTGTAAGTGAGTACTTCTTCCTCTACACAGACTTTATCCTTCGTTGCTTTTTCTTCATTTGGATATCTAAATCCTTTAGCTTTCTCTAGAGTTTCTTCTACTAAACTTGCCCCTCTAATTAGAGGAAAGTCATGAGGTAGGTAGCATATACCAGCTGATATCGTAAATACATCTTGAGATCCCGTATATTCTTTATATTTATTCCTAATTTCTAATACCAGACTGTTTAATCTCTCATAAGTACCAATTAAGAATAGATCATCACCACCTATAAATACCGGATAGACCTCCTTGCTTCCTTTTATGAGTTCAAGTACCTCTTTTCCAAAGAATAGTTCAATCCTTCTACTTAGGACACCATACCTTGTAAGGGATATGCTTATCTCTTTTCCTTTGATCCTTTCTCTTTCTTCCTCTGATAGTTTCTTAAATATACCTCCCATATTATCGGCATCCATTTTTAGGTAGGCTAATCTCTTATCCCCAAATTCATCAACTATATTTTTCTTGGCAATCTCTTCAAAGTCACTTTCAGGTATGTTATAGCTACCAAGTAAAAATCCACAGGGAATAACTTTATCTCCTATTGTAACATCTTCTAATTGATATATTTTGCCTTCTTTTGAGGTAGATGGATTTTTGGAAAAGCCTAGGCTATATCCAAGCTTTTCAAAGAAATCTTTAACCGTTTCAGGGTCTTTATCTAGTTTTGACTTTTTTTCAATAAGATATTTTGCCTCTTCTAGTTCTTTATCTGCTAAGTCTACAAAAGATTCACAGGTCTTACACCATCTTTCTTGAACACTTGCGTCTCTAGACTTTTTCTTCCCACAGACTGTGCAGTACTCACCTTCTCCAATATCCTCTTCTTTGGGTTGTAGGATAAGTTCGTAAAAGTTCTTTAGTTCACTAAATCTTTTCCTTTTCCTCTCATCTAATCTACTAAATACTTCTCTCTTCTTATCTATAAAGTTAAGGATATCTGAAATGTTTAGATGAATCCATTCAATACCTAAATACAAGTCTTCACCAAGCAGTTTCCAGAGGTTCTCTACTATGTATGTTCTTAAAGTATCTAGTTTCTCGTCTGGCGTGTAAGCGATAAGAAGGTCAAAATTCCCTCCCCCAAGGTATACCGTATTTACTCTTGTGAACCCAGTATTCTCTAAGATATACTTAGCTGAGTATCTAGTAAGGAGGTCTAAGAACACAGATTTACCCTTCAGCATTCTCCCAGCTTTCTCTGAAGATACGTTAAACAAGAAGTTCTGAATTCCAGAGAGGTCTCCAGATATAAATGTAAAAAGAGCTTTCTCAAATACATCTCCAGTAGTATTTTTATCTCTTAGACTAGCTCTAATCTTTTCTAAGTCATTCTTGGTCAGAAGCCCTTCTTTGTAATCCTTGTAGAAAATATGGGCTAGTGCGGCAGTTATCCTAGAATGGTCATAGAGGGATATGTCAGAAACAAATCCTCTTGTCTGGGCTGGAATTTGGGATAGATAGAACTCGTAAAGA
>JAOACC010000162.1 GCA_026418035.1 bacterium | reverse complement strand
CCGGTTTATGGTGGTCAGATCTAAGTAACTCCAAGATATCAGATTCTGCATTAGAGGTTTTGCGACGTACTATTCTTAGAGATCGAAATAATCCTTCTGTCATTTTTTGGCTTATATTTAATGAGTGCATCTTTGCTGGTGATTATATTAAAAGAGCTAAAAATCTCTGTAAAGAGCTAGATCCTTCAAGAATGGTTTCAGCTGCCAATTGTATGAATCCTGAGTGGACGAGAGAAGTATTTACTGAAGAAGGTTTGGACTTTTACACTTTTCACCCCTATGGATATACCCCAGGAGATCCTTATGGTTACGATAGAGTTCCGATAGTACAGAGAGGATATGGAAGTGAAAGACCATTTACTTCTTTAGAAGAGATTCTAGAAGTACTTAACGATAAGCCTGTTGTTTTTACAGAATGGGGAGGAGGTAGAGCTTTCGAGAATCCTACTATAGTTAAAAATTTCTGGCGAGCAATGTCGGATTCATTTTTTGAGGATTCTTCTAATCTAGTTGGTGCTTCATATTGGTGTTGGAATGATTATTTCGAATTTTCCAGGTGGCTTCCAGGGGACATTAAAGGAATATCAGCGACAGGATTAGTCGACATATATCGAAATAGAAGAATTAATTATTACACCCTCTTAGATTTATTCTTTCAAATAAATTATCTGCCTAGAGATAAATTTTTCTCAGAGTCTCTTATTTCATCCTTATGTTTAGAAACCTTAAATTTAGAACCTTTAAAGCTTGATACTTTAGTTAATTCAAAAGAACAGGAATTAGCTTGGAATTTAGCACTAGAGAGAATGAACTCAGAAAATAAAAGTAAGAGAAAGAAAGAAAATCTTGTAGGGCCGGTGATTCCCGAAGAAATCGAATACGTTGGAAATATACCAGTTAAAATATCTTCAGGAAGACCTTTGGTGCTTTCTGACAAGATTAGGAAGATAAACATTGGTATTGGAGAAAAAGTTAAAAAATTATTTGTATTTGGACATACAACTCTTCCTTCTGGTTATCCATTAAAAGGTAATCTAGGAGAGGAGATAGCTCGGTACATTTTAGTTTATAGGGATGGAGAAAAGGTGGATATATTATTAAGAAATGGGATGGAATTTACTACTTCTAATCTGATATGGAGCTCTTCAAGATTAAATCCTGTAGCCAGTAGAGTAAAACAAGCTTTAAAGATTACAATAGATCCAGCTTACGAGATCTATGTCATAAATCTTTTTACCATTGATGTAAATGAATCTAAAATTCTTAATAATCTTGAATGTGAATTGATAAATCCCTATTTTATTCCTTTATTCTATGGAATAACGTTAGGGATAAAAATATAAGAAAGGATGGTGTAAGTCTATGATTAAAAAGTGGTCTACTAATCTTATACCTTTTGGTAGCAATCTAGACCGATTTGCTGTTGAAGGCTATCAAAAAAGTCTTCCGGTAGAAGAAAGGCTTAAGGTAGTATCTCAAATAGAAGGAGTAACAGGAATAGAACTTCACTGTCCCAGTATGGTAAATAGAAATAATATCAAAGAGATTAGAAATTTACTAGTGTCTTTAGGTCTTTCCTGTTCACTTGTATCTCCTAGTATTTCAGGAGATGCCCTCTGGTCAAAGGGTGCTCTAAGTAATTTAAATAGAGAGATAAGAGAAAAAGCGATTAATAGGGTTAAGGAAGCTATAGACTTGTCAGTAGAGCTTGGAGCATATAGAATAAATTTTTGGACCGGTCTAGATGGATATGATTATCCCTTCCAAGTTAATTATGATAAAAAATGGCAAATTTTCTTAGATGCTATAAAAGAATGTGCTGATTATAACCCCAATGTGAAAATATGTATAGAATATAAAATAAAGGAACCTAGAAGTAAGTGTTTCATATCTGATATAGGGAAACTTCTCTACATAATTGAAAAAATAGATAAGAATAATGTTGGAGTCACTTTAGATTTTGGCCACAGTCTAATGGCAATGGAAAATCCTGCTGAGTCTGCAGTTCTTTTATTGAAAGAAGGTAGACTGTTTCATCTTCATTTTAACGATACTTTGGGAGATTGGGATTGGGATATGATTGCCGGTAGTATTCATGTTTATGAATACATAGAGCTATTCTTTTGGTTGAGAGAACTAAACTATCAAGGATGGTATTCATTTGATCTATATCCTTCTAGAGAAAATCCTAAAGAAACTATAACTACAAGTATAAAGAATCTTAATAAGTTTATTGAGATTGCTGATAGCCTAGAGAAGGCTGAAACTTTAAAATTATTAGAAGATGAAGAGGCTGTAAAAACATTGAATTTCATACAGAAAAAGATGTTTAAATAATACTGGATAAAATGAGGAGGTTATTTAAATGAGTTATACAGTTAGCTATAATCGAGACAAGGCTCCTAAGGTGGGTATCTTAATAAATGCGGTAAAGGCATTTAGCTTAGAAGGGAAAGGAATGGTAGAAAATCAATACAAAGAACTCTTTGAGAGTTTTAAGAAAGAAGGAATAATAGCCGAAGACTCCATATTCTATTCGGAGAGGACATTCTCTCTTTATGACGCTGAAAAGGTTATAGAAGCCTTTGTTAAAGAAATGGTAGATGTTGTAATACTTCTTATTAGCGCCTTTCCTAATGGAAATGCCTTCTTGACCCTAGTATCCAATCCCTATCTCTATAAGATTCCTTTAGTTGTTACTGCTCCCTATGAAGTAGAGTTAGAAAATAAACCTGAGTGGACTGTAAATGCATGGTGTGGGGTAATAATGAATAATTACATAGCAAAGAGAATTGGAAGATATATTTATACTTTACCAGGATTCCCTAGCGATGATGCTTATAGAGATAAAATGAAGCAATTTCTGAATGTGGCTTATACTATAAAAGAACTAAGAAAAACTGTTATAGGGAGAATTGGAGATGCTCCTAGTGGGTTCTACTCTTCTAATGGAAATCAGCTAGATTATGCTAGTCTATTTGGAATAAGAATAGAGACTATAGATTTGACTGCTGTTATGAATGTCTATAATACTTACAAGGCTCAGGGACTATTGAAGGGAATAATGTTTACTGAAGAAGAAGTTAAAAATACCCAATCTGAGATGAAAAAAGGTAGAATAGTTTTGGTTAAAGACGAGTTTATCTATAGAGCGGCAAGACTTTATCACTCTTTGAGGGCTATTATAGAGGCAAATGGTTTTACATCTGTATCCTTTAGATGTCATCCTGAGATGAATGAACCTTATATTGGGATTGCTCCCTGTTTTACATTAGGATGGTTGCTTTATAAAGGAAATTTGAGAGGCGCAGGATGCGAAGGAGATTGGCCTATTACGGTTATGCAAGAAATTGGAAACTTACTTACCGGCAAGCCTTCTGCTTGCCTTGACTTTGTGGATTATACAGGTAAAGGTCCGATAGTCCATCTTGGACATTGTGGGGTTGGTATTCCAGGATATATGGCTGAAAATGAGTTTCGACTTGAAGGAGATATCTCTGAAGATATAAAAGAAAAGATTCTTACTGGAAAAATGAAGGTAAATGAAGCCATAGCGGATAAGAGTCCAAATCGTCAGGCTGGTAAGGTTTCCTCTCCTGCCCTAATAGGACAATTTAAATACGGTTTAAAAACTGGTATGAGCCTTATACAGGATAAAGATGGTAAATTTAAGATGCTCGTATTTACTGGAGAAAACAGTCCAGAAACTGCTAAAGGAATCCTTTATGCTGGTTGTGATTTAGAGGTAAAGAATTATGCTAAGTTAAATAATGCTATATTAGAGTATGGATTCCCACATCATTTAGCTGTTGCTTTTGGAGATATAAGAGAAGAACTGAAAATTTTATGTAATTACTATGGGATTGAATATATATTAGCTGATTAATTTTTAATATTAATATTGGAACAGGGAGGAATCATATGGATTATTGTATTGGTATAGATATAGGAACTACTAATCTAAAGGTTATCGCTTTTGATTTAAGCGGAAATATAATCACCTTAGCCTCTAATCCAAATCCTGTTTATATTGAGGGAAAGTTTCACTACTTTGTACCGGAAAAAATTTGGGAGATAATTAGTAGTTTAATAAGAAAGGTATCCTCTGAAGTAAGAGGTAAAATAATTAGTATTGCAGTTGCAAGTATGGCTGAATCTGTAGTTCCTATAGGAGAAGATGGAGAGGTACTTTTTCCAGCTATTGCTTGGTATGATGAAAGAACTAAAGAACAGCTAGAATGGGTACTTCAACTGATGGATCCACAAACTATTTACAGTATTACTGGATTAAGGGTATTACCTATATATAGT
>JAOACC010000161.1 GCA_026418035.1 bacterium | reverse complement strand
TCCATCGCCAAGTATCTGAACTTCAATATGTCTAGCACCTTCTATATATTTCTCTATATAAACTGCTCCATTATTAAATGCAGCCTCAGCTTCACTTTTGGCAACCATTAACGCTCCTTTCAATCCATCTAAATCTCTCACTATCCTCATCCCTCTTCCCCCGCCTCCTCCGGCAGCCTTTATAATAAGAGGAAAACCAAAATCTTTGGCTATAGAAATAGCTTTCTTTTCATCCTCTATAGGCTCAAATGTGCCTGGTACTACTGGAACCCCTGCCTCATACATTACTCTTCTAGCAGCAATCTTATCCCCCATAAGGGATATAACCTTAGATGACGGACCTATAAATTTTATGCCACAACTCTCACATACTTCAGCAAAATCTGCATTTTCTGCTAGAAAACCGTAACCCGGATGAATAGCATCTGCTCCAGATATCTCAGCAGCAGCTATTATATTGGGTATATTTAGATAACTCTTACTTGCCTGCGGAGGCCCTATACAAAAAGCCTCATCAGCATATTTAACACCTAAAGAATATCTATCAGCTTCTGAAAAGACTAAAACCGTCTTTATGCCGAGAGCCCTACAAGCTCTCAGTATTCTTAAAGCTATTTCTCCTCTATTTGCTATCAAAATTTTACGGAACATTCGCTAGTTCTCACCTATAGGTTCAATGATAAAAAGAGGCTGTCCATATTCTACAGGCTCGCCGTTTTCTACTAAAATTTGCTTTATTATTCCGTTATGGTCAGATTTCACCTCGTTCATAAGCTTCATCGCCTCAATAATACATAATGTCTGCCCAATCTTTACTTCATCACCAACTTCTACAAAGGGAGGGGCATCAGGTTTTGGAGATCTATAAAATGTTCCTACAATCGGGGAAGTTATAAATAGGCCTTCCCTGTATTCCTTATCCTCAGAAGAAATTTCTTGAGGCTTTTCGCTTTCCTGAGGAATCTCCTGAATCTTATAAGGTTTAGTAGATTTTTTTATAGTAATCCTTATATCCCTATCTCCTATCCTTAGTTCTTCTATATTAGAATAACTTACTATATCTACCAATTTCTTTATCAAATCCACATCAATCATCTGTTCCTTCCTGCCCCCAATTTTCAAAATTTATAGTAAAGATATTGTGACAATTGGGACATTCCACATCTAAAATTCCACTTTCTGGAACCTCTTCTACAGGGATAGTAAACGTTATACTACAGGTTGGACATTCTATCTCTATCTCACCATAAACCGCATTTTCAAGACTTGACAAATCAGAATCTATTGCATCAACTCTCTCTTTAAGATTGTTAAGTGTAAGCTTTATAGAGTTAATCTCCTCAGCTATCGCCTCTAAAGCCCTAACAATGTCAGAAAGGGTAGCACTATCACCTAGTGATTTAAGTAAATCAAGCTTATCCATTAAACTACTCATATCGATCAATAATCCTCCTATTTATTTACTCGTTCTAGATATTCACCAGTTCTTGTATCTATCTTAACAATATCCCCAACATTAACAAACAGTGGAACCTGAATAACTGCACCTGTCTCTAGTGTTGCAGGTTTGCTTCCTCCAGTTACAGTATCTCCTCTAAAACCGGGTTCAGTATTAACAACCTCTAATTCCACAGTTATAGGTAATTCTACACCTATAGGAGTACCATTATGGAATATCACATATACTAATGTATTTTCCTTCAAAAATTTAACCGCATCCCCTATAGCCTCTTTAGGAAGGCTAACCTGCTCATAAGTAGTAGTATCCATAAAATGGTATATATCATCTTGATTGTAAAGATATTGCATCTCTCTTCTCTCCAATATAGCCCTAGGGAATTTTTCCCCAGCTTTAAAGTTTCTCTCTATAACAGACTGAGTCTTTATATTCCTCAGCTTCGTCCTAACAAATGCTGAGCCCTTCCCAGGTTTAACATGTAAAAATTCAACAACCTCATAAATCTCTCCTTCTATTTCTATTGTCATTCCAGGACGAAAGTCATTCGTAGAGATCATATGTTCCCTCCTTTAAACTCAAAATCTTTACTTATCCTTGTCAAAACCTCTATTCCAGAATCAGTAACAACGACTAAATCTTCTATCCTTATACCACCAAAACCTCTTATGTATATTCCTGGCTCTATCGTTAGTACCATTCCCTTTTCTATCAAAGTATCGTTACCCTCTGCCAACCTAGGATATTCATGTATCTCTAAACCAACTCCATGTCCAGTACTATGAATAAATTTATCCCCAAAACCCTCTTTAGCTATTACCTCTCTTGCAACTTTATCTACTTCAGAGACAGATATTCCGGGTTTTATAATAGATTCTGCAGATTCCTGAGCTTTTAAAACGATATTGTATATTTTAGAGTATTCCTTAGGAGGTTTCCCTAAAAAGAAAGTCCTAGTAGCATCAGAACAATAGCCATTATACTTAGCTCCATAGTCTATTAACAGCATACCATCAGGTTTTATCTCCCTTGAGCCAGGTATTCCATGGGGAAGACTAGATACTTCTCCATAAAGAATGATTGGCTCGAAACTGACTGTAGCCCCTTTTTTCCTCACAAAATAATTGAATTCAGCTACAAGGTCCTGTTCTTTTACCCCAGGCTTTATAAGGGACTTTAGATGCATAAAAGCTAGATCTGCAATCTCTGCTGACTTTTTAATAAAACTTATCTCTTCCTCATCCTTTATAGCTCTAACAGAATCTAAAAAGTTCTCTACAGGTATAAGCTCTATTCCATCTATAAGAGAACTTAGTTTCCTATAAGTAGAAAAAGTTATATCAGATTCAAAGGCTAATTTCCTTACCCTCTCCCTCTTGAGGGCTCTAACTAGAATACTTTCCCAATCTCTTTTAACGGGAATTATTTCTATATCTCCACAGTCCTTCTGAGCCTGTTCCAGATACATCTCATTTACATATAACAAGACCTTGTCTTCAGTCACTAAAAGTATAGACCCTTCTCCCCTATAATCTAAAAGATACCTTAAATTTATAGGATTTAAGGTAATAAAAGCGTCAAAATTTCCTTTAATTTTCTCTCTAAGTCTATTTAATCTCTCTATTCTAAGCATAATTGCCTCTCAAATAGGTATTTAAACCATATAAAGCTAATATATATCCATAGATTCCAAACCCTGTTATCTGCCCTTTGGCAACAGGTGCTATAAATGAATGGTGCCTGAATTCTTCTCTCTTGTATATGTTAGATATATGAATCTCAACCGTTGGGATCCCTTCTCCTGCTATAGCATCCCTTATAGCAATACTATAGTGAGT
>JAOACC010000138.1 GCA_026418035.1 bacterium | reverse complement strand
ACCGAAGCCAGACTAGAAGAACTAGCCCAGGCACAAGCCAGGACTGAAGCTAGATTAGAAGAGCTAGCCCAAGCACAGGCAAAGACTGAGGCCAGATTAGAAGAGTTAGCTAAGGCGCAGGCTAAATCAGAAGAACGATTGACCGCTCTAGAGAAGGTAGTCCAGGAATTAGCCCAAGCACAAGCCAAGACCGAAGCTAGATTAGAAGAGTTAGCCCAAGCACAAGCCAAGACCGAAGCTAGATTAGAAGAGTTAGCCCAAGCACAAGCCAAGACCGAAGCCAGACTAGAAAAGCTTATTACTGTAGTAGAAGAGATGCAGAGAGAAATAGTAGATATAAGACGGCAACTTGGTGGTCTAGCCCATGCTGTTGGTTTCCAATTGGAGGACAGGGCATATTTTTCTCTTCCTAGACTCTTAGAAGAAGAATTCGGTATAAAGGTGAAAGAAAGGTTAGTAAGAAGAATTATAAAGACCGCCAAAGGTGACCTTATGGAGATAAACATTATAGGAAAGGCAGAAAAGGATGGAAAAGAGATATACGTAATAGGGGAAGCAAAGGCTAATCTCTCAATTAGGCATATAGTAGATTTTGTAGATAAACTTAAAGATATAAGAGAGACATTTAAAGAAGAAGTCTTTCCTATTCTAGTTACCTATATGACAGACTTAGAAACAGAAGAGTTTGCTAGAAGTAAAAACATAAGGGTTTATTATTCTTACGAATTTCAACCAATATTTTAAACTCATAGATTCCCATTCCTAGAAAAATTCATCAGCCAACTTGAAAGTAATCAGCTTTTTTGTTTCGCTTGACACAACTAAAAGTAGGTAGTAAAATTTATCCTTGGAGGTGATGATCAGGAAGTTTAGGACTTATGATGACGTTAATTTTTAAAGCTATCCAGTCTAGTAACTCCAGTTATTGGAGGGTTTATTTCGCAATTAATTCTAAAGAGAGGAGGAAAATGTTATGAGAAAATTTTTAGTATCATTGCTTGTAATTCTAAGTATCTTTTTAGGTGTAACTTCTGTTTTCTCTGCTGAAAAGATGCCATCAGCCAAGTATTATGCTACCCCAGCAGAGTATGAGAAGGCTACCGGAAGAAAGATTACAAGGTTCAGTGAGGCTCCAGAGTTGGCAGAACTTGTAAAAGCAAAAAAACTTCCTCCGGTAGAGCAGAGACTACCTAAAGAACCGTTAGTTGTTCAACCTATAGAAAAGATTGGTAAATACGGTGGAGAACTTTGGGCTCCTGCTGCAGAACCTAATAGCTGGAATAATGATGGTGGCGCTCATGTAAGAATCCCATATCTATACTGGATAGATAAGAATACCCAACAGGTTATACCCTTCTTAGCTAAAGGCTATGAATTCTCTAAAGATGCCAGAACTATTACTCTCTATCTAAGAGAAGGAATGAAGTGGTCAGATGGTGATCCCTTTACAGTAGATGACATACTCTTCTGGTGGAACGATATTATAAACAATAAGGAACTCACTCCAATTCCACCAAAACACTGGATGCCCGGTGGTAAATTAGCTAAGTTCGAAAAGATTAATGATTATACTCTAAGGATAAAATTTGCAGCTCCTTACAAGCCGATTCTCTCTATCCTAGGATATTTTGGCTCTATGCAACAGAATTTCTTTGCCCCAGCCCATTACCTTAAGAAATGGCATAAGAAATACAATCCTGATGCTGATAAGATAGCAAAGCAGGAGGGATTTGATGCCTGGTTTAAGTGCTTTGCTTTCCACAATAATATTACCCCTTCTCAGCAGGATGTTGATTGCCCAACTATTCACCCTTGGATGTTACAGAAGAAGACAACTACAGGGGCAATTTATGTAAGGAATCCATACTTTGCAGCAGTGGATATAGCAGGAAATCAGCTTCCATACATAGATAAGATCAATGTAGTAGTTACTCCTTCTAGGGAGACTATGGTAATGAAGCTTGTAGGTGGAGAGCTTGACTATGCAGGAATGTGGCTAGAAGTTCCAGATTATACACTACTTAAAGAGAATGAGAAGAAGGGTGGATACACCGTGTATATGTGGCCTAGCCCAGTTCCTGCAGAAGTAGCTTTGGGATTTAACCTAAACCATAAAGACCCAGTAAAAAGGTCAATATTCCAAGATGTAAGATTTAGAAGGGCTATGTCTTTGGCTATAAATAGAGAAGAGGTCAATCAGATGGTCTTCTTAGGTCAGGGTGTTCCTATGCAAGCTACAGTGCATCCTGATTGTAGCTTCTTCAAAGAGGAATGGGCTAAGGCATATGCAAAATATGATCCAGCTACAGCCAATAAGCTATTAGATGAAATGGGTCTTAAAAAAGGTCCCGATGGATTCAGACTACGTCCTGATGGAAAACCCCTAGAAGTAACTATAGAATACTCTCAAGGATTGGCTTTTGCTAAGGAATCCCTTGAACTTATCGTTAAATATTGGAAAGATGTTGGTGTTAAGACTGTAATGAAAGAAGATGAAAGGTCTCTATACTGGACTCGTGCTCAGGCTGGAGAGCTTGATGTTGGTGTATGGCATACAGATAGAATGATGGAATTTAGAGTAACCATCCCAGGATGGATCAAGTATAACCCAAGGAGCGAGATAGGATGGGCTGTAGAGTGGGGCCTTTGGAGAGATACTGGCGGTAAATCTGGTGAGAAACCTGCAGGACCTTGTGGAGAGGAATTTACTAAGTTTATGGACCTTCTAGATCAGTGGTATATAACTGTTACCCCAACTAAGTATAAAGAGATAGCTCAGAAGGTATGGGACAATCAGGCTAGTAATCTATGGCTAATAGGTGTAGTTGGGTTACCAAATAGGCCCATCGTTGCTAAGAACTACATAAAGAACTTCCCAAGCAAGTGCTACTGGGGTGATGATACATCCTGGTGGCTAGCTGCTGATCCAATCCAGTGGTATCTAGAAAAGTAGTAATGTAATAGAATTTATCATGGGGAGGGGTAGCTACTCCTCCCCATTTTTATTGGAGGTGAAATATGTTAAAGAGGCCCTTTTCTGTTTACTGTGACTGGGGGTTACATGACGAACTTGGAGATAATATAGAGTTAGATGAGAAAATGACTCTAGAAGTTTTAGAAAGGCTAAAATATTGGAAAGAAAAAGGAGTTACCTTTGATTATTACCTCTTTGATGCCTTCTGGTTTGACCCAGCTGGAGATTATAAACAGTTTAAGAAGACACATTGGCCTAATGGTTTCAATAGAGTAAGAGAAATGATAGAAGAACTTGACATGAAGCCAGGACTTTGGTTTGATGTAAATGGCTTTACGTCGCCTAAGAATGAAACTTGGAAGGATAGCCTAACAAGTGACGGTAGAAGCTACTGTCTATTTGATGGATCTTACAGGGAAGGTTTTTTCGATGCTTTGGTTTATGCTTACAGAGAGTGGGGTATAAGGATGTTCAAGCTAGACTTTGCAAACTTTAGAGCAGTAACCCCTAGATTAGAAGGAAAACTTAGCGAAGACGAAGTATACGTAAAGAATACTCAGGCTTTAAAAGAGATTCTTAAAAAATTTAGAAAACTCTGTCCAGATGCGGTTATACTGGCATACAACGGTTATGAATTGATACCTGGCTATATTGGTAACACGTCTTACCCTATAGTAAGAGGGGTAGATCCATCCTGGCTAGAGGTTTTTGACTATATGTATTCAGGTGACCCTAGACCTGCAGATACTCCCTGTATCTCTTTTAGAAGGTCGGTAGACCTTTACCAAGACCATATGGTCTATAAGTTTAACTATTCTGGTCTTCCTCTTTATAGGATAGATGACCATGGATGTATGATAGGTAACACAAATACCATCTATTATCTTGGCAAGAGATCTTGGAGAAGGTCATGGGTAATGACATTAATAAGAGGAAGCAAAAAGGCACATCTGTATGGAAACTTGCATCTATTGGATGATTCTGATATAGAATTTTTAAAGATAAGTAAAGATATATTCTTCTCCCTCTACGAAGCTGGATTAGAGACATCCATTATAGGAATTCCCCTTAGAAGTCCCTGGCATGGATTTATTCTTGGTGGACCATCAAAGGGGCTATTAGCATTTGTAAACTCTTCCCCCACCCCTCAAGCTTTGGAGGTTCATATCCCTGGGATTAAAAGGGTAAGGCCTATTTTTAAGGATGCAGGGGTAGATGTAGAAGTAGAAGTCTCCTTAGATACACTATCTTTAACATTATCCTCAGAACAGATGGTCCTGTTAGGTCTAGGAGAGATGGCAGATACAGAAGATTTAGGCGAGTGTGAAGATGAGCTGGTGCCAAGAGAAGTAAGGACCGCAAACATAGAATTCTGTAGGATTTCTAGAGATAGGATAGAAGGATTTTGGAATCCTACAGATGATCAATTCCTAAGGCTATCAGTCCAAATATTTGATAGGGATACTGCTCTTAGGCTTAAGGCTCAAAAAGATGAATCTATTGGTAAAGAGCCTGCAATTCAAGATTATATCTCTGTCTTGGTATATCAGGAGGATAAAGAAATTCCTGTATATAGTTGGGAACCAAATCGCGCGGTATGGTCGGGTTGTTCCTGGGTAAATCTTTTATACGATATCAGATCTTTGAAGAGGGGTATACCTTTAAAGATAGCCATCAAGTTTAATGTAGAGCAGAATATCATCCCCAAGATTCACTCCTGGATTTTAAATTATTAGAGGAGGCAATTGTATGTGGTATACTTTTGACCCTAGATATCTAAATGGTTTTTTAAATAAAGAAGGGGTAAGAATAGTTTTTAAATTCAGAGATGATGAAACTATAGAGGAGTGTAGGTGGAAGAATCTCTATAGGATAGGCCCTAATTCTGCAGATGGGAGTTATTCAGAAGTAAAATTAAACGTCTTAGGGAGAATAATTAGTTTAGAAGGGGTTTCTTACGATAACTCTTTACTGGTTAGACTAAGACTTATAGAGGGTGACCCATTAGATATTGAGGTAGAAAAACAGAATGACCTTTCTGATAAGTTGAGAATATCTCCAGAGACAACTAAATTAAAAGGTGTATCTACCTTTTCTATAGGCAACAAAAGTGAACCTAACTATTCGCCACTAGCTATAGAAGAAATAATAGATGATAGAAGGAGAATCTATCTAAAGAGTAGACTTATCAGTCAGGGAGAAATAGAGGACATATCTAGCGCAATGATTGAGGGTATAAAATGGAATACTATCTACAGAGAAAAATTCCCCCATATATGTTCCCCTGTCAGTAGAGAGTGGTGCATAGGTTGGGGTGGATATGTGCTTTTTGACTGGGATACCTTCTTTACCGCTATGATGGTAGCATGTGAGTCCAAAGACTTATCCTACAATAACATAAGAGCCATTATCTCTGAAGCTACAGGGAGGGGTTTTATTCCAAATTTTGGTTCTGCCTCTGGAAAATCTGAAGATAGGTCACAACCGCCGGTAGGAAGTTACTGTATATTAAAGGTATATCTACAACATAGGGACCGTTGGATACTTGAAGATACGTATGATGCTTTAAAAGAGTGGCATAGATGGTGGTTTTCCGCTAGAGATGGAAATAAGAACGGACTTTTAGAATGGGGCTCTGATAATATTGGAGATAAAAGGTGGCATTATCACGATTTACAGGCTGCAAAGTTTGAATCTGGTTTGGATAATAGCCCTATGTATGATGATGTGATATTTAATGAAGAAACAAATACTATGGAGTTAGATGATGTTGGCCTTAATTCCTTATATGCTTTAGACTGCTGGGCTTTATCTAGGATAGCCAAAGAGTTAGGAAGATATGAAGATGAAGTATTATATCTAGAAGAGTATCTAGAGATGAAGAAACGGATAAACTCTCTCCTATGGAATAGAGAGTTAGGAATCTATACAAATAGATACTGGGATGGGAGGTTTTCTAATAGACTTTCTCCAACCTGTTTCTATCCATTATTAGCTGGGATACCTACTCAGCATATGGCAGAGAAGATGATAAAGAGACATCTTCTCAGTGAGGATAAATTCTGGGGAGAATTTGTGATACCAAGCATCTCCAAGGATGATCCCGCCTTTAAGGATAATAATTACTGGAGAGGAAGGATATGGGCTCCAATGAATTATCTTGTATATGAAGGATTAAAAAGATACCAATTTGACAGAATAGCCTATGACTTTGCCTATAAGTCTATAAGGTTATTCTTAAAAGAATGGAAAGAGGAAGGACATATACATGAGAATTATAATGCTATCACAGGAGATGGAGATGATGTGAGAAGCTCTGACCCTCTCTATACTTGGGGAGGACTTCTAGCTTATATAGGGCAGGAAGAGCTTATAAGAATTAGTCCTTATACGGAGAAATTAGAAGTAGGATGCTCTTATATCAAGTCTGCAGTTATAAAGAATTATCAAGCCTTAGGAAGTTCCTGGGATATAGAGATAGAAGATGGAAAGAGTACTGTTCTTAAAGATGGAAAGGAGATCTTAGAAGATTTGGAGGGTAGAATAGCTATATATCTGTAAGAGACACATAGCGGAATAAAATGGAGAATAAATCCCCTTAAGACTTATGAAAGGTATTCTACCTCGTGTTTTGTTTCGCCGTCTTGACACAACTAAAAGTAGGTAGTAAAATTTATCCTTGGAGGTGATGGGTTATAAGTTAATGTGGGATACTATTAAATCTTAAATGTTTATATCCGTCAAGTTAACCTAAAAAGGGTAGGAAGTTTTTGATAAATTTTTTAAGGGAGGCGAAAGATGATGAGAAAATATTTAGGTATTTCAAGTTTACTGTTAGTTGTTATGCTTATTTTTACAAGTTTAACTTCATCTTCTTTTGCTCAAAAGATGCCTAATCCTTCTCAGTACAATACCCCTTTAGATTATCAGAGGGCAACTGGTAAAAGGATTACCAAATTTAATGAGGCTCCAATTTTAACAGAGCTAGTAAAGGCAGGTAAACTGCCACCCGTTGAAAAAAGACTACCTACTGAACCATTGGTAATTGTCCCAGTAGAAGAGGTAGGACAGTACGGTGGAACCGCCAATGTGTTTTCTACCTCTCCAACTAGTTATGATGAGGGTATCTATCTTATTAGCTTTGAAGGACTTGTCAAACTAGGTCCCGACGCAACTTCTGTTATACCCAATATAGCAAAGAGTTGGAGGATAACCGATGGGGGTAAAACATTAACGATTGTTTTACGTAAGGGTATAAAGTGGTCAACAGGAGCTCCTTTCACTGCGGATGATATCCTTTTCTGGTGGGAAGATGTAGTATTAAATGATGACCTTACCCCTGTGAAACCGAGAGCTTGGGCTCCAGGGGGAAAATTAATGACAGTAGAAAAGGTGGATGATTACACTATAAAGATGAGGTTTGCTAGTCCTTATGCCCCATTTGCCTTACTTATGATGGCACATGCTTGGAGTTTGCAAGGAGTTGGTTATTATCCAAAGCACTATTCTAAGAATTTTCATCCTAAGTATGTCCCCTTAGATGAGCTAAATAAGAGGGCTAAAAGTGAGGGATTTAATAATTGGTGGGAGTTATTCTGGAAGTATAATAGCTTCTTAGGTGGAGGCGGAGCTGGAGTAGAACCTGGAGCACCTACAATGCAGGCATTTATGTTAACTAAAAAAGGAACAGACTTTATCATTGCAGAGAGAAATCCCTATTATTGGAAGATTGATATAGCGGGTAATCAACTTCCTTATATAGATAGAGTTCAGGTAAATATAGTTACAAATACAGAGGTTCAAAATATGAAAGCTGTAGCAGGAGAAGCAGATCTCGCTGGGATGCAGACTATGATGGAAAATTATACCCTTTATAAGGAGAATGAGAAGAGGGGTAACTATCGTGTTCTACTATGGCAGAGAGTTCAAGGAACGGATGTAGCTTATCAACTTAATCTTACATATACAGATGACTTGGTACTAAGAGATATATTTAGGGATGTAAGATTTAGAAAAGCATTGTCTCTAGCTATAAATAGAGACGAAATAAATCAAGCTCTATACTATGGAATGGCTACACCAAGGCAGGCTTGTCCTATACCAACTTCTCCTTATTTTGAAGAGCAGTTTGCTAACGCATATATAAGGTATGATCCCAAAGAGGCAAACAGACTCTTGGATGAGATGGGCTTAAAGCGTGGACCAGATGGATACAGGTTAAGACCAGATGGTAAAAGGCTAGAGATAACGCTCGAATATGTTCAAATGGAAACACCGAAGAGACAAACTACCGAATTTGTAGTCCGTTATTGGGATGCGATAGGTATTAAGGTAGCGGTAAAAGAGGTAACCGGAGAATTACAATCTACTAGGGTTATGGCGAATAAGATGCAAATGAGCCTATGGCATGCAGATAGGTGCGGGTTCTTATTCCCATTAGAACCATTCTGGTGGGTACCTATGAGGTATCAATGGGAGGTAAACTGGTGTCCTCTCTGGGCTCAGTGGTATACTACTGGGGGTAAAGCTGGAGAAGAACCTCCGAAAGAGTTAAAGAGGCTTATTGATCTCTGGGAAAAGATGAAGGTAACAACAAGTGAGAAAGAAAGGATAAGACTAGGTAAAGAGATACTCAAGTCCAATGCAGAGAATCTCTGGACCATTGGAACAGTAGGATTAGCTCCGCATCCTGTTATTGTAAGAACTAATCTGAGAAATATTCCTGAGAAGTCGGTAACTGGTTGGGACACATTGTGGAGCTATCCTTATAATCCTTGCCAATTCTTCTTTAAGAAGTAAGGATCCACTAGGAGGGGAGGGTAGATTTTCATTATACCCTCTCCTCTTTTTACTTAAGATATAATTTTTGATAATATCTTCTTCTAAAATACTTCAGAGATTTTAGCTTCCTGTTGAGCTATAATGTCTTATTCCTATATACCAGATTTTACATGAGATATAGAAGAATATAGATCCAATGATTGGAGAGATATACAAGATTAATCTTGGTATTTCTGTTAGACCCTCTTTTCCTAATATCATAAGCCCAGGGAAGTAGTTTATAAATGCTATGGGTATAATAAATATGAATATCTCCCTAAAGACCTTTGGATATATAGACAGTGGATAACTTGCTAGCTCTACCCCGCCATAACTGAATGAATTAGCAATCTCAAGGCTCTGCACTGACCAGAAAGATAGTGTTGCCTGTAGGATAAAGATACCTGAGAATGTCAATACTCCACCAATTATGACAGATACAAGGAATAAGATCTTAAATATATCTAACATTACCCCAAGATGTATCAACCCGTATATCAGAACTACAAACCCTTGAAGAAATCTACCCCACCTCATAAGTTGGAAATCTATCCCTAGAATCTGAAGTATTGGGCTTCTTGGTCTTAGTAAAATCCTATCAAAGTTACCATTTCTTACCAGTCTATCAAAGATATCAAAACCTCTAGAAAATGCCTCTGAGATAGCAAAAGATGTATGGATTATACCATAGAATAGAGCTAATTCTTCTAGTCTCCAACCTTTTAAGGAGCCAAACCTCTCAAAAAGGAATATAATACCAACAAAGTCCATAAAGGTTAGTAGAAAGTTTCCAATCGTTAATAAGATAAATGATGTCTTATATTGTAGCTGAGACTTTATAGATATACCTATATATCTAAAGTAAAGCCTTACATCATCTAGCATTATCCACCCTGAACCACTATGCTTTTTAGTTTGATCACAAGTAGAGATCTCCCTAGAATAATAAGGGCAAAAATCCAGAATACCTGTATAGCTATATAGGGCGGTAATTCGCTGATTGGAAGATTACCTGTGTAAAATCTTACAGGTGTGTCTAAAAGCCCTGAGAAAGGCATATACTTTAGAATATTTTGCATCCAATTAGGAAATAGAGGGATAGGTATCAAAGACCCTGAAAACAGTAAAACTAATGCAGGTATTGTTCTATTTATACCATCTCCAGATATTGTCCAAAGTGTAAATATATTCATTAAGACAGTAACTGTAGCTGATAAAACAAATGCTAGAGCTAATGTTGGAATAAAAGATAGAAAGGCACTTAAACTTGGTAGCTCTGGCGAATATCCTGATGGCAAGAGTGATGTTATTAATATAAGCGGAATAGATCTAAGGAGTGTTGGCGCTAACCTTTGGGCAATAGCCCTAAAGAGCCAAAGGCTATATAAATCTAAAGGTCTAACTAATTCGTAAGCCAGATTTCCACTCTTTATAATCTCCTGTACCTCACTATCTCCTTCCCAAGGAAGAAGTCTAAAGAGAGCCTGCGTTATCCATATGTATGTTACAGTTTGAGCTAGGCTTATTGGTTGCACAGTAACCGCATTACTATAAAATGCTTGAAAGACCATAATTCTTACAAATCCAAAGAAGAACTGTGTAAAAATTCCAGCTATAGCTGGAACTCTATACTGTAGAAGCATTAAAAATCTTATCTTTAATATGGATAGATAACTTTTCATATCTTTTGTTCTAGATAGAACTTTGCTATTATCTCTTCAATAGGAGGATTCTCCACAAAGAGATCCTTTACATTATATGCATTAGTAATCTTAAATATCAATTCAGAGGGAGATATCTTCTCCGGATCAAACGTTATATACCATCTACTATTTTCGTTATTTACACTTTTAATCCCATCTAACCTTAGATTAAGATCTTTTCCATCCTCTATATCTATTATCAATATTCTATCCTTAGAAACCTTCTCTCTTAAGCCTTCTATCGTCCCATCATAAAGGATTTTCCCACTCCCTATGATGATAATTCTAGAGCATAGGCTCTCTATATCATCCATATCATGGGTGGTAAGTATTATGGTTGTTCCCTTTTCTACATTTATTCTCTTTATAAACTCTCTAATTGCTAATTTTGATACTGCATCAAGCCCAATAGTGGGCTCATCTAGAAATAGGATAGATGGAGAATGTATAAGTGAGGCAACGAGTTCACATCTCATCCTTTGACCTAAACTTAACTGCCTAACCGGTATATCCAAGAAACTCTTTATATTTAAGACCTCTATTAACTCCTCGAGTGCTCTTTTATATTCGTTCTCTTTTATTTTATAGATATCTTTTAAAAGTTCAAATGATTCTATAACTGGCAAGTCCCACCAAAGCTGAGTCCTCTGTCCAAATACAACCCCTACATCTCTTACATGTTCTATCCTTTCTTTCCAGGGGATTCTCCCTAAGACTCTACAATCTCCAGAATCTGGAACAAGTATTCCGCTTAATATCTTTATTGTGGTAGATTTTCCGGCTCCATTGGGACCAATATACCCAACTAGCTCCCCTTCATCTATCTTAAAAGAGATACTATCAAGCGCCTTTATTGTGGTATATTCTCTACGGAATACGCTAAGAAAGGCATTTAATAACCCTTCCTTTCTCTTTGAGACCTTAAACGTCTTGGTTATATCTTCTACCAAAATCTGAGCCAATCTATACCTCTTTTATTACAAAAATAGTTACGAGAGGGCTTTAACCCTCTCGCACTTAAAAATTATAAAGCAAGATAGGATTAATTTCTAAGGAGATAGAATCTCTTCCAAGAAAATTTGCCATTCTTTACCCAATTGCACATTAGTAAAGAGGAGATTTTCATATTTAGATTCTCCCAAAAGATAATAATTATATGTATTTGGGAACCATATAGAGTAGCCATTTATAGCTCCTTCTATGTATCCAGAGTCTTCACAGTAAATTAGCGAAGCCTTAATAATCCTTTGAAGATCGAGGATGGAGTTTATTAAGTTGGAGTCTATTATTCCACTTTGAGTTCTTATTAACTCCGAGAACTGATATAGGTCTATATATTCGTTAGGACCTCCCTCGTAAGGAGCAAAACTCTGTGTTTGATTTCTTAGATTTATAATAGTATTTTCATATATTGTCCCAATATAATTTCTCAAGTAATGAGCAAAGTTGTAGATAGCTTTCGCTATGTCATCTATCTTTGATAGGTCTTTTACCATTATAGTTATTGGCTCTATATAACTATTAAAGTATGTTTGAGCAGTTAATACCCCTAGACCATCAGCTGAGATCGTAGGATATGAGACTAGTTGATTGAATAACACATCCCATCTAGTATTTCCACCCCATCCAATAGCTTCAGAGGAGACTAGATAATTAGCTAGATCTTTTAAATCATAGTCTACTTCTATTGTTCCCATAAGGCAAGCGTCCAAGAATAAGAGGTCTATCTTTCTTCCCAGAAGAACTTTCATGTAATAAAGTGCAGATCTTAATTCGGAGATAGTGAGAGAATCATCTCCATAAACTTCATCAAAACATATGTCTCTAGACAGATCCTTCTTTACCCTCTTTCTCCATCCACTTCCATGATCTTTTATTACTACCATATATCTTCTTGCAGGATAATTCTGTAATCCGTAACTTAAAAATCCTTTTAAGTAGTCTGGGTTTCCAAAGTTACAATTGTAGCTTGATAATATCTGCAGTTCTCCATTGTGGAAGCTGT
>JAOACC010000129.1 GCA_026418035.1 bacterium | reverse complement strand
ATCCTGCAGTAATAATTAATAGTTATGGTAGAGGTAGGGTGGTTTATTTTGCATTTCCTATAGGGACGTTTTATGGTTCTGATAGGATTGGAACCCAAGAACAGTTGATAAGCGCCGGTATCAACTATCTAAGAGACTCGGTTATAGAGGTTTCAGCTTCACCTACCGTAGAAGTTGAATTTTATAGACAGAAGGATAAAAACAGGTTTATACTATTCTTAGTGAATAATACCGGTGATATGCAGAGACCGCTTGGTTATATAAATCCTGTGAATAATATAGAAGTTTCTATTAAGATCAGCTCTATAAAGAGTATCTACTCTGTAGCTAACGAAAGTTATATAGATTTTAAGCAAAGTAGTGACGGTGTCATCTTTGTGATACCCTTTTTGAAAGAGTTTGACATTATTAGATTGGAGGAGGAATAAAAATGGAAAAGATAACTTTTCCACCGAGAATCATATTTGATGAAAGAGAGAAGGAAGCTATTCTCAGAGTGGTAGAAAAGACAATGTCAGGTCCCGAGGCTATAGACCTTTATGGGAAAGGACCTGAAGTTGCTTCTTATGAGAGAGAATTTGCCGATTATTTTGGAGTAAGGTTTGCTGCTGCGGTAAGCTCAGGGACTGCTGCTATACATTCTGCAATTGGAGCCCTGAGGCTCGAACCAGGTAGTGAGATTATAACTACACCTATTACAGACCCTGGAACTGTTGCTCCCATTCTTATGCAGAACTGTATCCCAATTTTTGCAGATGTTGATTATGAGACATTGAATCTTTCTCCAAAGTCTATAGAGAAGAATATTTCTGAAAAGACAAAAGCAATCATTGTTGTTCATCTGGCTGGCCAACCCTGTGATATGGACCCTATAGTGGAAATAGCAAGGAGATATGGTCTGTATCTGATAGAAGATTGTGCGCAGGCTCACGGGGCAAAGTATAAGGGCAGATATGTTGGAACATTTGGAGATATGGCTGCATTTAGTCTTATGGCTGGTAAACATATGAATGCTGGTGGACAGGGTGGGATGGTTATAACAAATAATGAAGAGCTATACTGGAATGCCAAGAGGTTCTCAGATAGAGGGAAACCCTTTAACTCTACAGAGACAACAAATCTCTTTTTGGGTTTAAACTATAGGATGACTGAACTTCAGGCTGCTATTGGTAGAGTCCAGCTTACAAAACTTGCAGATATAGAGAAAAAAAGGCAGTGGGTAGTAGAAAGATTGAGGGAAGGATTGTCTAGTCTTAAGGCTTTTAAGTTATGGAAATTTATAGATGATATTGAACCAAACCCTTGGTTTGCATTTGTTAAGTTCAACAAAGAATACATAAAGATAGGTAAGGAAGAAACCGCTAAGATCCTAGCAGAGTATGGTCTGCCGGTGGGAGCACATTACGTAGTTCCTATCTATAATCAATATTGGATAAAAAACAGGGTTACTTATGGAACATCTCAGTATCCTTGGTCTATGCCGGGAGCAAGAGAAATAGACTATACAAATTGCTGTCCGAATGCAGAGAGGGCTTTAGCTGACCATATGACTCTTTATCTCCATGAAGGATGGACAGAAAGAGAGATTAACTATACAATAGATGTATTCAAGAAGGTTGAGGAGGAGTATTCTATATAGGAGGAAGATATGGAAGAGAAGGTTTTTAATTTTGCTATTATAGGATGCGGTGTTATAGCCCCAAGTCATGCGGAGGGGATAGTCCATACACCGAACGTTAGGTTAGTAGCGGTGGCAGATATAGTCGAAGAGAAGGCTAGGAGCTTTGCTCAAAAGTATAACTGTGACTGGTATCTAGACTATAGGGAGATGCTTGATAGACCAGACATAGATATAGTAAATATATGCACACCAAGCGGATTGCACCCTGAGATGGCTATAGAGGCGATGAAAAGGGGTAAACATGTAATAACAGAAAAACCAATGGCTATAACACTAGAGCAGGCAGATGCAATGATATCTGCTAGCAAGGAGTATAATAGAAAACTGGCCTGCATCTTTCAGCGTAGGACTCAGAGTGTATTTAAGAAGATAAAGGAGGTTATATCACAAGGAGCTATAGGTAAACTTATCCTTGGCGATGCCTATATGAAATACTTTAGAAGCCAGGCTTACTATGACAGTGGAGATTGGAGAGGAACTTGGGCCCTAGACGGTGGTGGAGCCTTGATGAATCAGGGTATTCACTGTATAGACCTTATGCAGTGGATTATGGGAGAAGTAGGGTCCGTATTTGCCTATACAAGGACATTGGCTAGAAGAATAGAAGTAGAGGATACAGCGGTATCTGTTCTTGAATATAAGAATGGTGCCATTGGAGTTATTGAAGGAACAACATCTGTAGTCCCAGGATTCGACCATAGACTGGAATTTCATGGTGTTGATGGCAGTATCTTGGTAGACGGAGAGAAGATAGCTAGATGGGAAGTCCCTGGGGTAGAACTCAAATTAGAGTCAGAAGTAACGGTAGGTAGCACTGCCTCAGATCCCAGGGCAGTAGGTTATAGGGGTCATATGCTTCTGATACAGGATATGATAGATGCTGTAAGGAGTAATCGAGACCCGCTAATACCTGGAGAAGAGGGAAAGAAGGCTTTAAAGATAATACTTGCTATATATAAGTCTAGTAGAGAGAGAAAAGAGATATATCTAGATACACTATAGTAGAGCTATGGCAGGCAAGAATCAATAATCTTGTCTGCCATTTTTGAATATAGAAGCTACTATAAGATTATGAAGCCTTGGGCGAAATTCTATTATCATCTCTGAAGTCTTATCGTATTCACCTACTTTTCTAGATAGATGGGTCCTATTTGATAGAAAAATGACTATAAGTTTTTTTATAGGGTCTATCCAGAGGCTTGTCCCTGTAAATCCAGTGTGCCCAAAAGATTTTTCGCTAAATAGGTCTCCACAGGAGGAATTAATACTTTTTACCATCCATCCTAGTGCCTTTTTTTCTTCGCCAAAAGATACATGTTCTCTGGTGAAGAGTTCTATTGTGTATGGAGAAAATATATAATAATCTGGATTTATATAGGACCTGGCATATCTATATAGGTCTTTTGCGGTAGAAAATAAACCTGCGTTTCCACTAATTCCTCCCTGATAATAGGCTAATTCATCATCTGGTTCTCCTCTAAGTATCTTTCCGTCTCTTTCACAGGTAGGAGCTATTCTTGGTATATCTTTAGGGAGAAAATTAGTATCGTACATCTCTAAAGGTATAAAGATTGAATCCCTTACAAATCTATCAAAGGGTATTTCTGTAATCTTCTCTATAATGTATCTTAGGAATATAAAATTGAGACAAGAATATACAATATTTGTCCCTGTTTGATAAGAAAGCTCTGTCTTTAGTAACTCCTCTTTAAGCTCTAATGGGTCTTTAGTATACCTCCATGCATTAGAGTATGGTGGAAGCCCCGAGGTATGGGTAAGAAGGTGAAATATCCTTATGTTTTGCTTTTCTCCGGTAGAAAACTCTGGGAGAAATCTCTTTACTGGGTCCCACAGTCTTATCTCTCCTTCTTCAAGAAGTCTCATAATAGCTGGTGTAGTTGCTACTACTTTGGTAAGGCTTGCTAGGTCATATATGGTATCTGTAGAATTTTCTTCTACAGGATATATAGATCTATAGCCATATGCCTTTTCTATAATGATATCTCTATCTGTTCCTACCAGTAAGACTCCTCCGGGGAATGTTTTAAGATCTATATATCTAGATATAAGACTGTCTATATCCTTCAAGGTCTCCTCCCAATTATCATAAACTATACCTTAAGTAGTATAACGATAACAACACTATGATTCAAGTGTTCCACACATTATAACAGTTACAGGGTACCAGAACTACCACGAATACCACGTATTTGAAACAAATCTATATAGTCCGAAAAAATTGTTTAAAAAACGTGGTAGATCTGGTAGTCGTGGTAGCCAGACTTAGTTATCATCATACTGTAAGATCTCCCCATTTCTGTTGACAGAGGTATCTCCTATGATATACTTTTATTATTAGTTAAAAATTTTTATTGGGAGGTATCACTATGGCAAAAGTAGCGAGAGAAATGGTGGAAAAAGCGGGGGTAAATGTAGATCAACTTCTAGAGTTATTGATTAAGAATGCTTCAGCTGAGCTTACAACATACTATTACTATACAATATTAAGGGCTAATCTTATAGGTTTAGAGGGGGAAGGGATAAAGGAGATAGCAGAGACTGCTAGGATTGAAGATAGGAATCATTTTGAAGCGCTAGTTCCAAGGATATATGAGCTTGGTGGAAAACTACCAAATTGTATGAAGGAGTTTCATGATTTATCTGCCTGTCCCCCAGCCAGACTACCGGAGAATCCGAGTAATGTTATGGAAATCCTAAAGGTTCTTGTTGAGGCTGAGCGTTGCGCAGTTAGAGGTTATACATATATCTGCAATTTGACGGCTGGAAAAGACCATAGAACGTATGATCTCTCATTGGCTATCTTGAATGAGGAGATTGAACATGAGTCTTGGTTTTCTGAGTTTCTCGGAGAAGGACCATCAGGCCACTTTATGAGAAGAGGGGAGACTTCTCCCTTTGTCTCTAAGTTCTTAAAATAGGCATCTTGGGGGGCTTTTGTCTCCCTCTTAATCTTTATGAAGAAGTTTACTAGAGAAGAGTTAAAAAGATATAATGGGATAGATGACCCTAAGATTTATATAGCTTATAAGGGATATGTCTACGATGTTACAGAGAGTTTTTTGTGGAAGGGTGGTAGACATCAAGCTATACATCATGCTGGTTTAGATTTAACATCGGAGATTAGGAATGCCCCACACGGTGAAGAGTTTATTCTGAAGTTCCCTGTGGTAGGTATCCTAGTAGATTGATATGAGAGATATCTTTTTGTTTTTTGCTTGGATTATTGGATGGTTATTGTTTAAAAACGTTGAGTTTTTAAAATCTGGAATGGTGGAGGATAGAAGATTTGATATATCTGTCATTATACCTGCTAGAAATGAGGAGCATAATATTGGTAAAATCTTAAAAACATTAGAGAGGCAGAGTTATAAACCGCGTGAGATAATTATAGTAAATGATAATTCTACTGATAATACAGAACTAGTAGCAGCTTCCTATAAGAATGTAAAGGTTGTTTCCCTAAGAAAAGAGCCTCCCTCAGGCTGGATAGGGAAACCCTGGGCATGTTGGAATGGATATCTAAATTCTACCGGAGACCTTTTACTATTTCTAGATGCAGATGTAGAACTCTCTGAGACTGCTCTAGAGAGTATATTAAAAGAGTATATAAGGCGGGGAGGACTGGTTTCTGTTTGGCCCTATCAGAGGTTTGAGAGGTTCTATGAGCATTTTACACTACCATTTAACCTAATAGCGGTTTGTTCTACAGACTCTTTCTCTTTAAAAGGAAAATCTATGCCTATAGGAGCTTTTGGGCCAGTCTTATTAACATCGAGGAAAGATTATGAAGATGTGGGTGGACATCAATCGGTAAAGGATGAAATTATAGAGGACTTAAAGCTTGGAAGGTTCTATTTAGAGAAAGGTAAAAATCTTACCAATCTCTTGGGTGGAGAATTGATAAGGTTTCGTATGTATCCAAAGGGTGTAAGACAACTCTTTGAAGGTCTTACTAAGAATATGGCTTCTGGTGCTATACATACCGGTTTTTTGAATTTTTTGTTAATATTTCTGTGGTTTACTGGTATATATTCTTCCTTTGGCTCCTTTAGGTTTAATCTTTCTTATTTGGCTTATTATCTATTGTTTGCCTTACAGATATACATATTAACAGAAAAGACTGGAGACTATAACATTGTAGATGCTGTGATATATCCTGTTTATTTTCTTTTCTTCCTTCTAATTTTTGTAATCTCTACAGTCAGGACGATTATTTTTAAGTCTGTTGTGTGGAAGGGAAGAAGGATAGATGTATAATCTACTAGCTATTTTATTACAATTCCTTTCTGGTTCTATTATGTATTCTTATATTTTAGCGAAGATTAGTAACGTTAATTTGAGAGAGGTAAGGGATGGTAACCCTGGGTCTTCAAACCTCTGGAGAGTTAAAGGTTGGAAACTTGGGGTTCTTGCCCTTATATTGGATTACCTCAAAGGGATTTTCCCACTTGCTGTATTTATCTCTATAGGTTTGATCAGTAATAAATATATAATAGCAATATCTGCTCTCTGCGGTATCTTAGGTCATGCCTTTTCTCCAATGTTAAGGTTTAAGGGGGGAAAGGCAATTGCAACTACATTTGGTGCATGGTCTGTCTTAACTAGATGGGAAGGTCCTACAATTCTTGGAGTTACCTTTACTGTATTTACTCTTATAAAGCCAAAGGCAACGAAAGTAGAAGAGGATGCATTTAGAGTCCTTTTAGGATTTATAGCGTTAATCCCCTATGTTCTCTATAATTCTTACAATGGGAAAGATTATCTACTCTACTTCTATGTAGGAAATCTATTAATCATTGGATATAAACACTGGAATGACTGGGCTAGCTTTTTTAGAGGACTCAAGAAAGGTTAATTTTTAAAGTTTTATACTGCTACAGCTTTCTTTGTCTTTATGCTCTCTAATCCTGCAGATAGTATCTTTTGAGTTTGGAGTGCAAGTTCAGGGTCAGATAGTCCTTCTGGTGCTATATCATTTTCTATACAATGTAAGAAATATACTATCGCATTCTTTTCATAGGGAGGTAGTTCCTCTGGAATTATACTCTTTGGCTCTTTCCCGTCTAGCCATAGGATTATTTCTCCTCTACTTACCGCTATAGTCCCATCGCTTCCATATATGATGGGATTTTCCGTAGGTACATTCCCTATCTGACTCCAAGTTGCCTCTGCTATTGCCATAGCCTTGTCATATTCCATAATAAGTATCGCATTATCTTCTGCTGGTATATAATCCCTTACCAGATTTTTCCCAAAAGCCAAGACAGATAGAGGCTTTCCCAGTAAATAACCAGCCATATGAGTTCCATATCCACAGAAATCCATATAGGCTCCTGCTCCGTTCTTTTCCGGATCATAGAGCCAACTATAGAAATAGATGGAACATCCTATCTCCTTTGGACCTTTATGTCCTGCCCTAAACCTAAACTGAAATACCTTGCCTATATCTCCACTTTTAGCTATATCGAGGGCTTTTCTAATCGCAGGGTTCCAGTTTGTTGGCCAGTTTATCATAAGTTTTACTCCGCTTGTCTTGGCAGAATTAAACATCTTTAATGCGCTCTCATAGCTTTCTGCCATAGGCTTCTCTATGATGACATTTATCCCCTTTGACACTGCATATTCTGTAATCTCTCTATGTTTATTATTTTCACAGGTAACCTGTAGTATGTCTAATCTCTCATTATCTATCAATTCTTCGTAGTTATCATAAAATTTGTCAATTCCAAAGTCCCTTTTTGCCTTCTCTTTAAGAGGGTCATGTGATTCTGCCACACCTATTAACCTTACATTAGGTTGCTCTAGCCAATTCTTAAGTAATCCCCATATGTGATCGTGATTTAGGCCTGCTATCCCAACGTTATAAATCTTTGCCATATTTACCACCTCTTTTTTAGAATTAGATATATTATAGCAAAAAATTAATGTTATAATCATAAAGAGTTTGTAGAGATAGGAGGGATAGAATGGTTGTAAAAAGAGCTATATATATAGCATTCCTTTCGGGATTGAGTATAGTCCTTAGTAGAATTCTTTCGTTAAGAATCCCTATTGGAGGTATAGAAGGGGTGAGAATAGGATTTGGACCTTTGCCAATAATCATTACAAGTTTTTTGTTTGGCCCAATAGAAGGGGCTTTATGTGGAGCAATTTCTGATATATTAGGTTATTTCATAAATCCAATGGGTCCATACGTTCCTGCATTTACTATTATCTCGATGATGAGAGGAATACTTCCAAGCCTTCTAATTCTAAGAAGAGAGAAGTTATCTTTTAAAGATTACCTTATTGGGGTAGGAATGACACAGGTTTTAACATCTATGTTTCTAGTTCCTCTAACACTACATTTTGTATTAGGATTACCATTAAAACCTGTACTTATCCCTGCTATTATATCCCAAGTTATTTTGATCCCCATCTATAGCTTCCTATCGATGGAGATAATAAATGCTCTATTGTATAGACTTAGAATCGGAATTGTAAAATGATATAGGAGGCTATCCGTAGAGATGAGTGAAGTTAGACTTGTAGTTCATGGTGGGGCAGGGGATATCCCTGAAGATACCTTGAAGGTCTATCAGAAGAATCTAAAGGGGATATGGGAGATAGGTAATAAGCTCTTAGAGGATGGATGGGATTCACTTTCAGTCGTGGAAAAGGCCATAACACTAATGGAGGATAGTGGGGTATTTGTTGCTGGTATGGGAGCTTTTCCTAACAAGGAAGGCTATATAGAACTAGATGCAAGTATTATGACCTCCGATGGGAGGGCAGGGGCAGTTGGTGGGGTTAGAACGGTGAGAAATCCTATCAGACTTGCTAGATTAGTTATGGAAGAAACACCTCATGTTATGCTGGTTGGAGAGGGTGCTGAAAAATTTGCAGAGAGATATAATCTACCATCTTTAATGCCAAGAGGATCTTCCCATAAATTTTCTTCTGACACTGTAGGTGCAGTGGCTATTGATAAAAGAGGAATAATAACTGCGGGTACATCTACCGGAGGTATGAAAGGAAAACTTCCTGGTAGGCTAGGTGATAGCCCTATAATATCTGCAGGAACCTACGCCTCTTTTTGGGGAGGTATATCTGCTACTGGTCTTGGAGAAGATATTATAAGGTTTGGTCTAGCTAAAAAGATTGATATGTTATTAAGGCAGTTTCCTGCACAGATAGCTGTAGATATGGTGGTGAATGAGGGAAAGATGAAAGGATTAGAGTTCGGTGTTATTGTTTTGGATAGAAGGGGTAATATTGGGGTAGGATATACCACAAAAGCAATGGCTTGGTATCCAAGATGAAGAAATATTATATATCACAACTTAAAGAAGGGATCATCTTAGAGAAGGTTCCATTCGTAGTGTTAAAGAAGAGTGTTGGTTCTACCAAGAATGGAAGGACTAATCTTACTCTTACATTAGGAGATAGGACAGGTTCAATGATAGCTAGGAGATGGGATGATGAGGGTAAGGATATAGGTGTAGGGATAGTGTATGAAGTCAGTGGTAGAGTTATGCTTTACAACAATAACACTGAGATAGCTCTAGAAGACTTAAGACCTACAAATCAATTTGATCCGAAAGATTTTATTCCTCAGAGTCAGAGAAATTCTTTAGCATTATTAGAGGAGCTTAAAGCCCTAACTGACACTATAGTAGACCAGGGGATAAAAGACTTGGTTAAATCATTTTTAGAAGATAATAAGTTTATAAAAAGTTTTCTCCTTGCTCCAGCAGGTAAGGTGATACATCATGCATATATCGGAGGTCTTATAGAGCATACCTGGGAGGTATGTAGGATTGCTCTAACTGCAAGCGAGATGTATTCTGAGATGAATAGGGATTTAATAATAGCTGGCTCTATTCTTCACGACATAGGAAAGGTAGATGAGCTTACTTATACTACCCAGATCGAATATTCCACCAAGGGTAGACTCTTGGGGCATATATTTATAGGAGCTATGGCTGTAAAGGAGAGGGCAAGGAATATAAGCGGAATATCTCCATCCTGTCTACAGCAGCTTTTACACATAATATTGAGCCATCATGGTGATTACTCTACAGGTTCTCCAATATTGCCTATGACTTTAGAGGCTGAGACTGTACATAGGGCAGATTATCTAAGTGCTCAGGTTAACAGGTTTTATAATATACTGAAGGATAAGCCTGAGGAACGATGGGTAAAGGGTGACAGCCTCCTAGGGAGACAGCTCTATAAGAGTAAGATAAAGAATCTTACCGTAGAAGAGATAGTTATGTCTGAGATAGAAAGACTTGAAGAGGAAGATTAGTGAGGAGAAATTTAAGATGGCTAAGATAATAGATGGAAAAGGCATAGCGGATAAGATATATGAGGAGCTTAAAGAGGAAGTAGGTACCCTTAAAGATAAACCTGGATTGGCAGTAATCCTAGTAGGAGATGACCCTGCTTCTATAGTGTATGTAAGGAATAAAGAGAGGGCTTGTAAAAGATTGGGATTAAATTATAAGCTTTTGAGATTCCCTCAGTCTATAGATAGAGATGAGCTAATATCCAATATAAGAGCTTTGAATAAAGATGAGAGGGTAAATGGTATTATAGTCCAGATGCCACTACCTAAACACCTAGACCCCTTTGATATTGTCTCTAATATAGATCCACTAAAAGATGTAGATGGGCTTCATCCTGATAATCTTGGAATGCTACTGAGTGGGAAGCCTAGGATTATACCTTGTACACCTTTTGGTATTATTGAATTGCTAAAGAGGGAGAATATAGATATAAAAGGTAAAAACGCAGTGATAGTTGGAAGGAGTAACCTTGTAGGAAAGCCTCTTTTTCACTTATTACTGTCTCTTGATGCAACGGTGACGGTTTGTCATTCAAAGACCTCCGACTTAAAAGGGGAAACACATAGGGCTGATATACTTGTATGTGCGGTTGGTGTTCCTAGACTTATAACTGCGGATATGGTAAAGGAGGGAGCCATTGTTATAGATGTTGGTATAAATAGGGTTGATGATAAACTTGTAGGGGATGTAGATTTTGAAGAAGTAAAAAATATTGCTGGGGCAATAACTCCAGTTCCTGGTGGAGTTGGACCTATGACAGTAGCGATGCTCATGAAGAATGTAATTACAGCTTACAGATTGCAGAAGGGTGAAGTATGAATATAACTAAACTTAAAATAAGAGGAAGGATAAAGAGACTATTTAAACTTTATCCAAAGGAACTATTGGATAGGTGGGGAGATATTATACAAGAAGAGGTTATAAAGATTATAGAGCCTTATATGGTGATAATGAGTTATGTAAGTCTACCTAGCGAAGTTCCTACATTTAAGATATTAAAAAAGGTATTAAGTGATGGAAAGATATTGACAGTCCCAAAGACTGTAGATGAGGATATTATCCCGGTTAGGATAAAAAGCTTGGATGAATTATATCCTGGAACTTTTAATGTATTGGAGCCTTATAGTTCTGAACCATATGATATAGAAAAGCTTGATGTCATTATTGTTCCAGGTATCGCATTTAATACAGAGCTTCACAGGATAGGTCATGGCAAAGGACATTTTGATAAGTTTATAAAATCTCTCCCTGAAAAGGTTTTAAAGATAGGTCTTGCTTATGATTTTCAGATAGTAGATGAAGATTTTATAGACGAATGGGATGAAGAGATGGATATGATAATCACCGAAAAAAGGAGGATTAAAAGATGAATATAGTTATAATTGGCGGAGGACCGGGTGGATATGTAGCTGCTCTTAGAGGGGCTCAATTAGGTCATAACGTAACACTGATTGAAGAGGACAGGGTAGGAGGTGTCTGCCTCAATAGAGGGTGTATACCAACTAAGGCGCTACTTTCAGCTAGTGAGAGGATAAATGATATAAGAACTGCTAAGGATTTTGGCATAGAGGTAAATGACTATAAAGTAGACATAAATTCAGTATTTAAAAGAAAGGATCAAGTAGTAGAACAGCTTGTTAAAGGGGTAGAGTACTTATTATCTACAAGAAAGGTAAAATTAATAAGAGGTAAGGCTAAATTATTAAGTAATACAGAGGTAACTGTATCTAATAAAGAGATAATAAAGGGGGATGTAGTAATTATAGCTACAGGGTCTTTACCTATTACAAGTATAGGAAACATAAAGATAGATAATAATAGAATTATCTCCAGTGATTATGCCCTATCTACACCCTATATACCTAAGGATATAATCATTATAGGTGCAGGTGCTATTGGTGTAGAGTTTGCCACATTCTATAGAGATATGGGTTCTGAGGTAAGTATAGTTGAAATGATGCCAAGGGTTGTCCCTACCGAGGATGAAGAGGTATCAAGGATTCTTGAGAGGGCTCTTAAGAAAAAGGGTATAAAGTTATATCTAAATAACACTGTAAGAGAGATTACAGAGGATGGGGTAGTCTTAGAAGGTGGGGAGTATATTAAGGGAGAGAAGGTTCTTATTGCTGTTGGAAGAAGACCGAATACAGAAGGTCTAGGTATAGAGGATCTTGGGATAAAAACAAATAATAAGGGTTACATAGAGGTAAATGAGTTTTTACAGACAAATATACCAAACATCTATGCTATAGGAGATGTTACGGGTATATCTCTATTTGCTCATGTTGCATCACATCAAGGTCTGGTTGCCATAGAAAATATCCTTGGAAATAGAAAGAGACTAGACTATGATACTGTTCCAAGGGCAACATTCTGTGAACCTCAGATAGGCAGTGTGGGATTAACCGAAGAGCAGGCAAGGGCTAGAGGGATAAATCCAGTTATTGGAAGGTTTCCATTTAGGGCATTGGGGTATGCTATTTCTATAGGTAAATGGGAAGGGATGGTAAAGCTAGTAGCTAATGAATCAAGAGAACTTATAGGAGCACACATTATAGGCCCTTACGCCTCTGTTTTACTAGGAGAGGTTGGACTTGCAGTGAAAGAAAGATCGAAGCTAGAAGAATTAGCAGATACTATTCATGCTCATCCGACACTGCCAGAAGCTATTATGGAAGCAAGTTTTGTAGGCTTGAATTTACCGCTACATATAGTATAATGGTATAGCTATGAGAAAGAGAGAGAATATGATAGTAAAGACTATAAAAGATAAAGGGCTTAAAATTACTCCGCAGAGACAGCTTATAGGTGAGGTATTAGATGGAAACAAGACGCACCCTAGTGCAGAAGATGTCTATAAAAAGGTATCAAAGATTGCTCCAACTGTTTCTATAGCAACAGTTTATAAAACACTGAATAGCCTAGCAGACTTAGGTGTTATACAGAGGTTAGATGTTGGAGATGGAAAGGCTCATTTCGACCCTGATATAACACCACATAGTCATTTTGTCTGCTTAAATTGTAAAAGGATCTTTGATATTTCTACTTCAGCTCCTCTTCCAGATTTTGGGGAGGAATTTAGGGTGGTAAAGGCACAGGCTGTATATTATGGATATTGTAAAGAATGTCAAGATCAGAAAGAAGAGTAGACTAACCTTCCATCTATATATGTCCTTACTACGTTAAAATTTCTGTCTAATACTACAATGTCTGCTTTATTTCCATAGGAGAGGCTACCTATAGAAGCTTCTCCTATACTTTTAGCTGGAACCTTTGATGCCATCTCTACTGCAAAGGGTAACGGGACTAATACCTTATTTACCATATTCTTTATTGCATTATCTAAGGTCAATGTGCTTCCTGCTAGGCGTCCATCCTCAAGCCTAGGAGCTCCACTTCTAACTGTGACCTTAAGCCCGCCCAATTCATACTCTCCATCTGATAAACCAGTAGCGCTCATACTGTCACTTATGAGAACAATATTCCTATATCCCTTAGCCTTATACACAAGTCTTATAGCTGAGAAGTGTATATGTATCCCATCGGCGATAACTTGGCAATTCAGAGAATCTTCTGCGATTCCAGCCCCTATTATGCCAGGTTCTCTATGGTGGAATGGCCTCATCCCGTTGAATAGATGTGTAATAAGGGTTGCTCCTGCTGTTATAGCTTTTATAGTATCTTCGTAGGTAGCATCCGAATGCCCTAGAGATACATATATGCCTTTATCTCTCATAAATTTTATTGCAGGTATAGCCCCTGAAATCTCAGGGGCTATAGTTACAAGTTTTATAAGTTTAGATTGGGTAAGTGTTTCTAAAATCTCTTTAGTTGGCTCTATTATATACTTTTCATTCTGTGCACCCTTGTGTTTAGGGTTTATAAAAGGACCTTCTAGATGTATCCCAATAATCTTTGCTCCATTTTTGTTTAATTCTATTGCCCTTTCTACTGCAGAGATGGCATTTAAAGTACTTTCTATATCTAGAGTAGTTGTTGTAGGTAAAAAAGATGTGACTCCATGAGAAGCTAAAAATTCTGCCATCTTCACTATACCTTCAGGATTGCCATCCATAACGTCATACCCTACCGCTCCGTGTGTATGTATATCTATAAAACCAGGCACGATAAAACAGTCATCAAGATTTTCTATCGGAACATTTTCAGCCTCTCGTGTGATGCTATATATATGGTCATCCTCTACCACTAAAACCCAATTGTTATATATATTCCCATCAGTTACTATATTTCCTCTTAAGCCAAACATCTATTCCTCCAGTGGAAGCTTTATAGGTTCTTTTAGCTCTATGGACCTGTAAGCTGCTAAAGCAACCTCCATTGCCTTAAGGCCATCATAGCCTGTAACCTCTACTGGTTTGTTCTCTTTTATAGATGATATAAAGCTTTTAACCATAAGAAAATCCATATTTGATCCCCAGCCCAACCAAGATACAGACATCGTCTTATCATTATATAGGCTTAAGTTCTGATTGAATACCTCTATCTCAACTGCTCCTTTTTCAGCAACCATATATATGTTAACATCCCCCCATATAGGGAAGGATTTAGGTCTAGACCAACTCGTATCTATAGTTGCAAATATACCATTTTCAAAAATAATACTTACTAGACCAACGTCGTCTGAGGGTATATCATGTAATAACGTATCCCCTTCTGCATATACATACTCAGCCTCACATCCAAGATACCATCTCAGTATATCCATAACATGAACAGTATGGTCCATTATTGCCCCACCACCAGCTAAGGACTTATCCACAAACCACCCACCTGGCATTTTACCATGATTTGTGCAGTTAAACGCAAAGATCTTACCAAACTCTCCATTATCTATCATATCTTTTACCCTTCTTACAATAGGGGAGAATCGAACTGGAAAGGCTGTCTGAAGTTGAACTCCATACTTTTTTGCTACCTCTATCATCTCCTTGGCAGATTTTATATCCACAGAGATTGGTTTCTCGCATAGTATGTGCTTTCCTGCCTGAGCACTGGCTATAACCATATCCTTATGTCTTACATTCTCAGAGCAGACAACGACAAAGTCTATATCCTCTGACTTTAGAAGGTCTTGGTAGTCTTTATAGTATCTAGTATTAAATCTACTTGCCAAAGATTTACCTCTATCTTCATCCTCGTCAGCAATGGCTACTACTTCTACCTCCGGAATTCTCTTTAGACATTCTATATAACTAAAGGCATGCATATGTGCAAAGCTCAAGATGGCTCCCTTCATTATATCTCACCTCCAACATTTACTGGTCTATTCGTTCTTGCAGACTCGATGCAGGCTAATGCAACCTCTAATGCTCTATAGGCATCCTCAGGTGTTATTAGGGGATCTTTATTCTCCTTTATGCAGTGAACAAAGTGTTCTATCTCTGCAAGATACGGGTCCTCTGTTATTGGGCTTTCCATAGAAAAGGTATTAAAGGTCTCTCCTTCTTTCATTACCCTTAAAGGTGTAGAGGAATAGTTATCGTATGTCAACATTCCATCTGTCCCTATGAGTTCAAAGCCAACTTTCATAGGTGTCTTAGGTGGATGAGACCAAGTGATCTCTACTTGAGCCATCGCTTTAGATTTAAATCTTATAGTAGCAAGTCCGTAGTCCTTGTGTGGTATATTTTTCCATGTTAAAGCACTGGCATATACACGTTCTGCGTCACCAAATATCCACCTTAGAAAATCAAAGTCATGTACCCCTGTATCTACAAGACATCCCCCGCTCATCTCTACTTTAGAATACCAGTCATTCCATTTTCCTACAGGGAATGGCCCTCCCCTTCTCATCCTTGCCATCCTAGGAATTCCTATAGCTCCACTATCTATGAGATTCTTAGCAGAGGCAAATTCAGGGAAGAATCTTAATACGTGAGCGGTCATAAACTTTACTTCTACTTCTCTTGCAATCTTGACAATTTCTCTAGCAGATTCTAAAGTTCTTGCTATAGGTTTTTCACATATGGTATGTTTACCTGACTTTAGTGCTGAAATGATATCATCAGCATGAAAAGGAGTAGGAGTACATATATCTATAATATCTATATCTGACCTCTCTATAACATTACTGCTAGAAGTAGCGATATCTGCATTGTATACCTTTGCTAAGGACTCAGCCTTATCTTTTTCTATATCACATATAACTTGAATTTTTGCATCTTTTACTTTGGCCCAGCAATCTGCATGGACTCTACCCATTCCACCAGCACCAATAATTCCTACTCTTAACATAAAATTCCCTTCCTTTCTCTCGCTAATTAAGAATTTTCAAGTTCTCTAGCCCTTTCGCTACTAAGTCTTAGCATATCATATATGGTTCCCTTTATACCAGATTTTTCTAAAGCCCAGATCCCCCTAGATGTAGTTCCACCAGGGGATGTTACATTTAGCCTAAAAGAATTTGGAGAGATATTATTTTTTCTTAAGAATGCCGAAGTCCCTTCAAATATGCTCAAAGTAAGTTTTAAAGCTACTTCATATGGTAATCCCTCAAATACACTAGCCTCTGAGAATGCCTCTATAAGATATGCTACAAAACCAGGACCACTTCCATTTATGGCAGTCATAACATTCATCAGTGATTCTTTGACTTCGGTAACCTCACCAAAATCGGAAAACCACAAGATAAACATCTCTTTTCTTGTTTTATCTACCTTATCATTACAGGTAAATGGAATAAAGCTTTTATTTATACCACATAAGAGGTTTGGCATAACCCTGATTATAGGATTGTTAGGAAAAACCTCTTCCAGTTTTTTTATAGGTATACCAGCCATAATGGAGACAATAGTTGTCTCTTTTGGTATATCTACTTTTATTGAAGTAAAGTCCTGTGGTTTCACTGCAAGAATAACAAGTTCTGACCCAACCGTCTCTTGAATATCACTACCAATGTTTATACCAAATCTTTCTCCTATAAGTTTAGCCCTATCCTGTTTTATGTCAAAACCAATAATATCACTACTATCCCTTTTACAGTTTACCCATCCTTCTATAAGGGCAGAAGCCATATTACCAAGTCCAATAAGACCGATTTTGTATTTCATTCTCTTATTTGGCCCTCCCCATAGATTATATATTTAGTAGTTGTTATCTCTTCTAGCCCCATAGGACCTCTAGCATGAAGCTTTTGTGTGCTTATCCCTATCTCTGCACCTAAACCAAATTCGAAACCATCGGTAAATCTTGTAGATGCATTCACATATACACAGGCAGAATCAACTTCATTTAAGAACTTCCTAGCATTAAAGTAATCTTTAGTAACTATACTATCAGAATGTTTACTTCCATATTTATTTATATGGGCTATAGCAGAATCCACATCCTCTACTACTTTTACCGCAATAATAAGGTCTAGATATTCCGTATACCAATCTTCTTCTGTTGCAGGGATAACCCAAGGAACTATCTCTCTAGTCTTAGGACAGCCTCTAATCTCTACACCTACCGACCTGAGCCTTTCTAGCATCCTAGGTAAGAATACCTTACTTATCTTCTCGTGAACTAAGAGGGTCTCAATAGCATTACATACTCCAGGTCTTTGAACCTTTGCATTGAAAGTAATCTCTTCTGCCATATCTAGATCTGCACTCTCATCTACATATACGTGACAATTACCTACCCCAGTTTCTATAACCGGTACCGTTGATTCCCTTCTGACAGTCTGTATAAGATTAGCCCCACCTCTAGGGATAAGAAGGTCAACATACTCATCACAATGCATAAGCTCCAATGTTGCCTCTCTCCTAGTATCATCTATAAAAGAGATTATCTCTCGTGGTAACCCTACATCTTCTACTGCAGACTGTAGAACCTCCACAATCTTTCGGTTAGAATTTATAGCCTCTGAACCACCTTTAAGTATCACTGCATTACCTGCCTTAAGGCATAAACCAGCTGCATCTGCGGTAACATTTGGTCTGGCCTCATATATGATACCTATAAGTCCTATAGGAACTCTTATCTTTTGAATCTCTATCCCGTTAGGTCTTCTCCAAGCTGATACAGTTTTCCCCACTGGGTCATCTAGTTTTGCTACCTCTCTTAAGGATGTCGCCATAGCAGAAATTCTCTTTTCATTTAAGGTAAGCCTATCTATAAGGGCAGAAGAAAGATTTTTGGCATTTTCTAAGTCTATTCTATTTGCCTCTAAGATCTCTTTACTCTTTTCTTCTAATCTGTCAGCCATAAGTAGGAGGGCAGAGTTTTTTACCGATGTTTTCGCTCTAGCGAGTATATAAAAGGCGGACTTAGCCTTCTGAGCAAGTTCTTTAACTCCCATTTAATTATCTCCCCTTTCATAATAAGGATTACAGAAGTAATTATAACATTAAGACCTAAGTTTTTATCTTTAATCATCTCTTAAACATCTTTTAAAAGATACTTAAATTATTCTTAGTTATATCTTAAAACTAACTATTTATCATTAAACTAGAAAATTTAATGAAGGAGGTGAAACGAAGATGATGAAGAGACTTTTGATAATCTTCTTTGGACTATCTGCACTAGTAGTTCTATCTTCTGTAGGAACTCTTCTAAAGACATTCTAACTATGAAACCTAGAAAGCCCTCTCAGAATCCTCCCCCTATAGCTTCCTAATAAGAGAAGTTATAGGGGGAGAAATTTTTATGCCCTAGACTTCCCTCCAGATATGTTTATCACTGTTCCTGTTATATAACTTGCGAGGTCTGATATCAAAAAACATACAAGATTTGCCACCTCTTCTAGTGTCCCAACCCTTTTAAGGGGTATTGATACAGATTCATAAGTCTTTCTTAATTCCTCTACCGTTATTCCCCTTGTATATGCAAGCGCCCTTTCATACTCAGGGGTTCTTAGTGCTGTTGGTTCAAGGATGCCAGGCGCAACTCCAACAACCCTTATACCATATTTCCCAAGCTCTTTAGCCCAGCTCCTAGTATATGAGTATAAGGCTGCTTTTGTTCCAGCATATATACTCTGACCTTCAGAACCCTCTAATGCAGATTCTGATGCCATATTGATAACTACCCCCTTTATCCCATCCCTTAACATCTCTCTAACAACAGCCTGGGCACATAAGACAGCCCCTTTTTGGTTTACCATTGTTATCTTATCAAATATCTCTTCGGTTACCTCCTCTTTGCCCTGTGGGTCAACTAAGAGTCTAGGTATGTTTATCCCTGCATTATTCACAAGATAGTTTATTTTTCCAAATCTCTCCTTTGTAAACCTGACCATATCCTCTACGCTCTTTTTGTTGGTAACATCTGTCTTTATAAAATCGACAGAGTCTCTAAATTCTGCAAGCTCTTTTAAAGTTTCTCTTCCTGTTTCTTCATTTACATCTGCTATTATTACCTTTGCTCCTGCTGTAAGTAACTTCTTGACTACTGCCTTACCTATACCACTAGCACCACCTGTTACTATTCCTGAATAATCAGTAAGGTCTATCTTTACCATAACTTTACCTCCTACAATAAATTACTTCTGTAGTATGCTTAAAACCTCTTTTGCCTTTTTTCTTGCCAATTCAGAAGAGTCACTACTAGCAACCTTCTTTAGCGGTTCAATAGCCTTTTTATCTCTAATCATTCCTAACGCTTCTATGGCGCTTATCCTTACCGAGCTCTCTTTATCTTTAAGTAGTGATATGAGAGGCTCTACCGCTCTAGGGTCCTTTAATCTTCCTAGCGCATCAGCTACACTTGATCTAACTGTCCATTCCTTATCATTTATTCTGGCTATTAGAGGGTCTACCGCTTTCTTATCTCCAATCTTCCCTAAGGCTTCTGCTGAACGAAGTCTTACTGTCCAATCCTCGTCCTTTAAACCTTCTATTAAGGGGTCTACTGCCCTTTTATCTCCAATCTTCCCTAAAGCCTCTGCTGAACGCATCCTTACATCAGTCTCTTTATCCTTTAATGCTTTTATGAGATCAGGAACCGCTTTTGGATTTTTTAATGCACCTAGGGCCTCTGCTGATTTTGTCCTCACAGAGCTATTCTTATCTTTGAGTGTAGATAGAATTGGGTCTACCGCCTTTTGGTCTCTAATAGCCATTAATGCTTCTATAGACCTTATTTTTACCCAGCTATCTTCATCATTCAATAATGAGATGAGCGAGTCTACAGCCTTTGGGTCTTTTATCTTTCCTAATGCTTCTGCTACAGCCATCCTTACCCAGCTATCCTCATCTTTGATAACACTTATTAGAGGTTCTACCGCTCTCTTATCTCTAATCTCTCCAAGAGCTTCTGCGGACTTTGACCTTATTGAACTATCCTTATCTTTGAGTAATTCTATGAGAGGCTCTACTACTGTAGGGTCTTTTATCCTCCCTAATGTTTCTATAACTGCTAGTCTAAGAGAATTATTCTGAGTATCAAGTTTAGCTACAAGAGGTTTTACTGCCTTTTTACCAATCTTCATTAAGGCATTAATAGCTTTTGTCTGAACATTATAGTCTTCGTCCTCTAAAAGTGCAATCCAGCACTCTATTGCTGAGGGCAACCCATATAATTCTCCGATAGTCTCTATGAACTTTTCATAAAAGTCTGAAGCGACAAGGACATCTCTGAAAGGCGCATTTGATGGGTCTGTCATATTGGGGTTAAGTGTAATATTTGGATTATTAGCGAGTGGGTCTATCTTCCCAGAGAAAGACTTCTTATATGGTGGAATCTTTTTATCTTTTGGTTCAAAAGATATATTTCCCGAGAGTTTTCCTCCAGCGTATATCATCTCTCCAAAGAAATTCATACCTAGAGGTTCTCCATTAATCTTTACATTTATAACCGCATCATAGATTACAAGACTCTTTGTCACCTTAATACCGATAGGAGCTAAGAGTCCTTCGATTATATCCTCTATTGGTATCTTTGCTCTTCTTGCCTCTTTATAATTTTGCTGTATCACTAATTTAACCGTTTTTACTTTAGAGAAGGCATTAACCTGGTCCTTAGAAGGACTACCTAATAATATCTCTGTAGGAAAAGCAATAAGTACTACTAGACTTACTATTATTTTTAATATTCTAGCCATCTAGATTCCTCCTCCTATCATATCTAGTTCTCATATTATTTTACCAAAATTACTAATTATGAGTCGTCTTTTATTTATATTAACTGATTATTTGATAGATATATTCCGTCTTTCTCAGACCAATTTCCATACCTTTCTATCTCTCCAGAGGGGTACATTAGAGCAACCCTACCTGGATTGAGAAGATTAAAAGCCTCTTTTCCTTTTTCAGCCCAGATCATTGCCATAACCCTTGTATCAGAGAGACTGTCCTCTCTGATATTAATACCTTTGGATCTTATGTATAGTTTATAAAATTCTCTCCATTTATTTATGGTGCCATTGTGAAAGATTATAGGCTTAACCCCCTTGTATTTTAACCTTATAGGTGAACTTTTACTGACTATAAAAGGATGAGTAAGCTTTGGATTTACCGGGATACCCATTGAAGCGTATCTAAAGTGAACTATATGCGGTATAATATTTATTCTTTCATATATCTCTATCAATTCTTCTATATCCATTATCCCCTTTATATAAACTGTCCTACCGTCCTCTACCCATCCAATACCAGCTCCATGAGGGTTTTGGTCCCAGCCTAATTCTATTTCCTCTCTATAAAGCTTCCTTTCTTCGCATACCGCTATTACACACATCTTGTTTATCCCTCCAATCTTTCTAGTCCTATCAACGCAGAACCTAGTGCACCTACTATCTGAGGTTCATCTGGAACTATAACCTTTTCCCCAAGTCTTTCCTCCAAGCATCTAACTACTCCTATATTCTTTGCAACCCCTCCAGTCATCATATATCTAGATTCTCCCTCTATTCTCTCAATAAAAGAGACAATTCTTCTAACTATAGACTTGTTGAGGGCATGAAGTATATCTCTTCTATCCTTATTCTTTGCAATGAGCGATATAACCTCAGACTCGGCAAAGACTGTACACATAGAACTTATCTCTAGGTCTTCCTTCCAATCTAGCGATTCTTCTCCCATCCTTTCTACAGGTATCTCTAAGACTCTACTCATATTTTCTAGGAATCTACCTGTTCCTGCTGAGCATTTATCATTCATAACAAAGTCTATCACATTTCCATCTCTATCTATCTTTATTATTTTACTGTCCTGACCACCGATATCAATAACTGTTCTTATCTCTCTATTTAAAAAGAATGCCCCCTTCGCATGACAGGTTATTTCTGTCACCTCTAAGTTGGCAAAGGATATACTTATCCTTCCATAACCGGTAGCTACAATATAAGATAAGTCCTCTATATTAATTTTAGCCATTTTTAACGCCTCTTCTAAAGCCTTATAGGCACTTTCTAGACTTTTAGCTCCTGTTGGTAATATAGAGTAACCTAGAATTTTTCTATCTGAATCTAAAATAACAACATTAGTAGAAGTAGAACCACTGTCTATGCCTGCTACTATCAGTTTTTTCTTAGCGTTTTTAAACTCTTTTTCTCTGTTATTCCTTCCTCTTAGAGCTTCTATAAATGCCTGAATCCTTGTTCTCATCTGTCCTTCAGATGTATCTGTATAATCAGTTTCTACCTTGAGTAATGGTATGTTAATTTTATCTTTTATATCTGCATACTCATAGGAGTATAGGTCGCAGAATTTTACTGTATGATATATTACCCCATCTATCCTTTTTTCCCCGGTAATGATATCCAATCTTTCTTTAATGTCATCCATCCTTATACAAGGATAGGAGTCTAAGAGTATATTTGCATATGCTTCTATTGGGTCTTCTGTAAGCCCTATAGGTCTATATTGAGGTTTACTCCCAGTACAGGTAAGGTTATACAAGATACTACCCCCAGACTCTTCTACACTCTTTATTAATGAGTCTTTACATCTACTGCCTATTAAAACTATATTTAGATCTTTATATCTTCTCTCAACCGATGAAGTCATACTATTGAGTAGACTTCTAAATTTAATTCTGTCAAACCCTTTACCCGAGAAATCCTCATATCTATTTATAAGCCTTATAATTTCGTTTTTAAATAAGAGTCTCCCTCTCTGGTCTCTCTTTCTAGGAAGATCAATAATATGTAAAAACCTGATAAAGGACAAAGTCTCTAAGATATCATATAATCTTCTTATAGAGTCACAACAGTTAGTTAATATAACTTTATCTATCTCTCTTCTTATTATGTCTTCTAATACAAGCTTGGCGTAACTGCAGATATTTGAATGGGTTAGAGAATTTGCTATCTCATAGTTATTTACCTCTGGCTCTATCCTTTCTGCCTTTTCTCCAAAGCTCTCTATAACAAGATATGGGGTGTATTTACAGACATAACCTACCATCTTTTCTCTCTCTGTTCTAGCAGTTCAAAGAATGCAGATAACCTTGTATTAATCTGTTCCTCTGGATTATTTCTTCTATCAACCGCATCTCCGTCTATAGCTAAGAATGGTATACCCATTTTTTCTATCTCCTTTTTTAAAAGCATAAAACCACCGAAGGACTGTTTACATCCCCACTGACAGAAATGTATAACGCCATCTATCCTGAGGTCTACTATTAGCTTTTTTATATTATCTATCTTTCTCTTAAAACTTCCATTATTTACATTTAGTATCAGTTTCCTAGCGATAGCCTCTAAAGGTCTTCTTTCATCCATCTCTTCTAGATAATCAAAATTTAGGTCACATCCTATAAGATTGAAATCTTCATTAAAGTTTAGGTATCTCTGAATTGGATATGAGAAATAGGGCATTATATGGACCCAAAATACTCTATAGCCACTATTGGGATATTTAGTAATATCTTCTGCAAGAAGCTTAAAAAACTTAGATGTTTCTTCTCTCCCAATATAAGGATGCGTGACAAAGAGTTTATACATCTCTAGAGAGATACTATTTGGCATAGTATGGCTTTTGAGTTCTTCTAGATATAATCTTAAATATTTTTTAGATTCATTTTCTAATCTAATTATCTCTCTAAGTCTATCTATGTCAAACCTTTTTTGAGTTGCAGCTTCTATCATAGATATCATCTCTTTTAACTGACTAACAACATAACTAACAGATTCTTCGCTGTATTCATAGGGAATATCTATTATAAGATATGGAATCTCATATCTCTTGGCAATATATCTAAATGTATTAGAGTTACCATCACAGAGGATAGAAGAAGTAAGGGCAAATTTAAGCCTTGGTAAGATTGAAAATTCTAGTGCGCCAAGAAACGCTTTATGATAGCTACACAGGGTATCAGATATCCCTTCTGTAGTAGCCTTATCTATAAGTATATCTTCACAGTAAAAACCAGATGTAAACGAAGAATAAGCCTCTATAAATAGCGGATAGATATCCATTGAATGGAGTATCTCTGTTGGAGCAAGGAGGTTTACAAATCCACTATTTTCAGGCTCTCTCAAGGGTTCTAGGATAAACTTAAAGCATATACTGTTTAAGTATCTTAGTGACTCCGGAACATATTTATCTCCAGTGTAGTCTACCCAGAGTTTTGCTACCTCTAGGCCTAGTCTTATTAGAAACTTGACTAATTCAGGCTTATCTAAATTCTTTTTTATTAGGCTACTATAAGCCCTTATAACCCTTTCCATAGAGAATATATTACCACATTGTAATATACATCACATACAGGCATAACTTCTATGTATATACTTTAATTACTACGTATTACCTTCTTTTTATCCTTAAAGTACCCATATATGGTACTTATCGTAATGTTAGATATGGTAGAGAGGATTATAGGGAAACAATCAAATATTATTCTTCCTGGTGAAAAGAGAGTAAAACTAGCTCTGAAAGAGATAAGGATTGTCAATAATCCCAAAAGTAAGATCCTTATAGGTCTTTCTTTCATAGATAAAAAAGAAAGAGCAACAATCAATGTAATTATAACTACCGTTCTTTTGGGAATCCTCTTAGGAAAGGCCCCTTTTATTATTGTATTTACTGCATTTGTATGAATCTCTAGCTCGGAGATAGGTTCTTCATAAGAGGGTACTAAGAAATAGTCTCCCAAGCCTTTAGCGGTTACACCTACCAAGACTAATTTATCTTTAAAAACCTCATTAGGAATCTTTCCATCTAAGACATCACTAAACGCTATGACCTCAGGCCTTTTACCTGTATAGTTTATAAGAAGATTATTATCCTCTCTTGGCATATCTCTTATAACTCTATCCAGATAAGCTTCACTTACTTTAATGCTAAAAGCCTTTATTTCTTCATTTCTATAGGGCAAACTTACGGGAAGACCATAAATAAATCCATTTATTGCTGATGTTACATTTATATGTCCTACCCCAAAGGCATTCTGTGAGATTATAGGTATTGGAGTGTATAACCTGGAGTCTTCTCTATTAAAATATGCTGAATAGACTACTTTGCCTAATTCCCTAGAAATTTCTGCCAATTGTCTATCAACTTGTCCTTCTGGCTCTGAGAAAAGGATGTCTATACCTACTGCCTTTGCCCCACTTTTCTTTAGTATACTAAATAGTTTCAGATAATAAGTCCTATCCCAGGGCCATCTACCAAGTCTTTCTAGACATTTATCTGTTATACCAATAACCAATATATCTTCTGAGAAATCCAGTTTACTTGAAAGATAGTAAAAATAGTTTAAAATAGCGTAGTTTATTCTATCAAATCCACCAAGAGAGTAAATAGAAACTATTAATATATTAGCTATAAGCCATATGTAAATAAAACCTTTAGGTTTCATATATTTATTGTATTATCTCCAATACTCCAAAGACTGTGTCTGCCTTTATCTTAAGATAGGATTGACTACTACTTATACTAGGAGTTCTATATATCCTATCACCAAAAGACACACTTGTCCCATCTGGCATTATTGTATTTCCAAAGGCACAATCTATATCTATCTCTATCGGCATATTGGGGTCTATCTTTAGTGTAGTATTGGCAAATACTGTAGCTATCTTTATAGATTTCTCCAATTCGCTTTGGGCAATGCCAGTGAGGTCTATATATCCCCTTCCAAATACTATATTGTATTCCTTTTCTAGGACCCCCGGCTTAATAGTTCCCTCACTAAATATGATATTGGAACCGCTTCTTGCCCCAACTTGTCCAACTATTAATGAGATGCCTAAATAGATAAATATTATAGCTATCACTATTCTAAAGATTGAGATATTAAGATGAAGAGTATATCTTAAGATAACTAATATTCCAATAATTACTAATAGTGAGCCCCAAAAGATACCTCCGTCAAGTTTCATATCCAAATACCTCCCTAAAGTTTTCTATAATGATACCACTAAGAAGAATTTGCATCAAGGGATTTTTTCGAACTTTTTATAGATTCTTAAAGTATATTTAACATAGACCAATTAGCAGTGTCCTCCTCTCTAGGGATAAGGTCTCGAGGTTTTCTCGGGACCTTGACTCTTTTTGATATTTTCTATTAGTTTTTCAAGGGGAACAATTTTGTAACCTTTTTTCTTTACATAACTGAGGAATTCTGGTAATACTTCTATAGTAGATTTTACACCTATGTGGAAGATTATTATAGCCCCTGGGACAAGGCTAGCCATCGCTTTTAAGAGTAATAATTTGGATTCTTCTTGAGGGATAAAATAGTCTCCTGTCTCCTTAGTCCATAAGACTATTAATAAAGAATTATCCCTTGTAACTTTTTCGACTTTCCAATCATAACTACCTCCTGGTGGTCTAAAATATTTACACCTTTTTCCTGATAAAGTGCTTATAATACTTTGAGCGTCTAAAATTTCACCTTCTTTTTTACTATAAGGAAGTAGATTGAGATTTAGATGATGCATTGTATGATTTCCCACTGTGTGTCCATTATCAATAATATCTTTAATAAAGTAGTGGTAGAGTAAAGCCTTCTTTCCAACTACAAAAAAGGTTGCCTTTACAGAATATCTTTTCAGTATCTCTAATATCAAAGGGGTATATATAGGTTTAGGCCCATCATCAAAAGTAATTGCTATCTCCTTAAGTTTAGGATTTCCTCGCCATATTATATTTTTGTAAATTCCATTTTTATTGGTTTTTCTAAGAATAAAGTCAAAACCTCTAAGCTTAGCAAATAATCCGCTTTTTCTAGGAGGACTTACCCTGTTTGTATTCTCTTCTATGTAAGATTCTGCCCTTAGAGAAGAAAGATCATCGGATAGTAGGGCTTCAGAATAATATACCCTACCCACTCTATCAAGGAATAGATCAAAGGGGGTATCTTCGCTATAGAAAAAATCAAAATGTTTCCTATTTATGGAAGCAGTAAATGTGGGATTATCATATCGCCACTCAGTAATATGATTATATTTAAATATTCCTGATAGGTTTAGCTCTGATACACTAGGAAATGAAGTAAATATTAATTCAGTTAGCTTTTTTGCATAGGTCATTAAGTCTTGATATACATCATTCTGATTTTCTACATAAGATAAGCCATAGTAAAACCAAATACCTACTATTATAGTATTTCTAAATGATAAAGACTCGATATTTAAAATTCTATTGGAAAGATTATTCTCATTGAGAACTTTCAATATTCTTTTTTCTAAAGGTAGATAAGAGAAGCTGTCTCCATCTATAAAATAAGAAAATACATAAGAGCTAGATGTAAAACAGAATAAAACTGTTATAAGTATACATATTTTATACCTATCTGTTAAAGCCATAATTACGAATTATAACATATCAGCATCATACTAAGGGTTAAATTTATCATACTTTAGTATGATTCAAAAGAATGACTAAAAGTATGATAAAGAGCATACTAATTACCGATAGTAAACTTATTCTCATTAGTTTATCCTATAGGTGGAGGTAGCGATGAAAAGATTATTAGTTATTCTTTTAGGAGTTTTCAGCTTAATAAGTGTGGTTACACTAGATGGCTTTTCTCAGAATAAAGTGAGAGCTCTTATGTCTTTTTCTCCCTCCAATATAGAGATTACAGTAGATAACATCTCCAAGGTATACACAAAGCAGGTTGATATTATTGGTTCTATAGAAATAGAGGAGTGGGAACTCTTCTGCGATTTAAATATACCTGGAATTCCAAAAGAAAGAATATCCTTTGCACTCGGTATAAATCCTTTTGATACCTCTTATACTCCTTTTACTAGTAAAATAAGACTTACCAGGGGAGGAAAGAATAAGTCAACATTTATCCCTAGATTAAATATAAGATATAAACCGAGTTGGTTAGATGACCCTGGGGTATACCAAGGTAGTATTGTATTTAGTTATAGAAACGTATCAAATGGAAAGGAAGAGTTGATCAGTCTGGCTTCGTTACCTATCACTATAACGATAAAGCCAATATTTTCTGTAACTGTTTTATCTGAGCCTAGAAGAAAAACAAGAAAGCCTCAAGATACTATAAATATTACACCAAATACATTATCCTTTTTAGTTCCTTATCCTGGTGAATGGATGTCCGAGGAGATTTTAACATTGGAGATAAAGACTAATGATAAAAATTGGGCTGTTCAATGCATGGCTACAGAGCTAATAGAATATGAAGAATCTAAAAAGTATAAAAGCAGAGTAATTCCACCTATTCCACCTAACTATCTATATGTTAAAGCTGGGGATAATAACTTCTTACAGCTATCTAATTCCTATATAACTATACTTACTGGAAATAAAAAGGGAGAATTTACAGTACCTCTCAATTTTAAAATTAAGACCGATGAATCTGTCTTAGCCGGAGAGTATAAGGGAAATATAATGTTCTTATTTCAAGGGGGAAATTGATGGAAAAGATACTTATCTGTACTAGATTATTCAGCTCTTCATATTTAGTTGAGGACCCGCTAAAAGAGATAAGAGTTAGTATTTCCCCACCTATAATGGAGCTTCCTTTAGCACCTAAAACCGAATACGATTTTTCTATTTCTTTTGCCAATATAAGTCTTTCAAAGTTAAAGGTAAAAAATGCGGTATCACCATTTATGTTTGAAGAGAATGGAACGTTGGTGATACTTGATGAGCCTGATAGGTGGAGCTGTATAGATTGGATAACTTTAGAAACTAGAGATTTTATTGTATTGCCAAGTGATACCTATATCGTTAAAGGTAAGATCTCGGTACCCTCAGGTGTTAGTGGTGGGAGATACTCAGCTATAACATTCGATATAAATAGTATCGAAGGTATTCCAGGGAGTATGGGGGTCAAGATTAAAACGGGAACCCTTGTGTTTATATCTATTCCATCTACAGAAAAGAAGGAGCTAATTTTAGAATCCTTTACTATAGAGAAAAATACCCCTGAAGAAGTAATCTTTTCTACAGTATTAAGGAATCTAGGAAATACGTATCTAAAGATAGAGGGAAATGTAAATATAAAGGATGCTGAGGGTAAGAGAATAAGAACAATTCCTCTAAAGGATGTAAGTACAATACTTCCTGAGGGAAGAAGGATAATAAGAACAGTCTGGAGACATCCAAAATCTGGTGATTTTACAGCTTACCTGAAAGTGAACTATGGTAGTAGCAGTTACATTGAAGAAAAAATTAGCGGGAAGGTGGGCTATGAGATTTAATGTAAAGTTTATTTTAATCTTCTTTATATTCTTGACACTTGGTATGAGTTTCTATAGGTATGACCCTAAGACAGGCCAGTGGATAAAGCTAGAAGGGCTTAATGAATATGGTGAAGTCTCGCCTATAGGAAATGGTGATAGTGGATATTGTAATAAAGCGGCGTGGGAGATAAGAGTGTCTTCAAGAGCAAAGGTCGAGATTCCTGAGTTTAGTTTTACTAAGATTGCAATTCCTATAACATCTAATATTGAGACATTACCTGATGGAACTTTTAGGGTTCCACTAAAAGAATATGCTGAATGGAAGATAATAATAAAGATATCTTCTACTAGCCCTATAGATGATGTCGTTATTGTGGATATCTTTCAACCACAACTTGGAGTTCAAAATCCTCCCCTCTATGTTTCTCAAGGGACAGTAGGTTATGAGTATGGACCTGGACAGATGTACCATACTAAGGTTACTTGGACAATAGGTGACAACTTCTCTGGGAATGCGGAATTACAACTTAAGGTCTATACAAAACTAAATCCAGGAGGTCAGCAGGAATATACATCTAAGGGGACCTATTACTTAAACAAAGGCGCAACTCTAAATTATACAATCGGTGGAACTGGATATTCTGTGACAACAGGTGAAATACTGGTGATCGCTTATGAAAAGAATGGGGATAAAAAGAAGAAATAATATGGCAGTTAACGAAGGTAATGGGAAGACCTTTACCTGTTTATATAAGACTAAAAAG
>JAOACC010000103.1 GCA_026418035.1 bacterium | reverse complement strand
TCGCTCGTCGGCAGCGTCAGATGTGTATAAGAGACAGGGACCAATAACTCTCTTTACACCCAATAATTTGAAAGCATAAAGATTAGCTCTATAATTCACCATATGCGGAGGATACTGATGTTGTTCTCCGTGTCTCGGTATAAAGGCTATCCTTCTACCATAAAGCTCACCAATCATCACCTGAGAGCTTGGAGCTCCATACGGAGTCTCTACTTTATAAGGTTTGAGATTTTCTAAAAAAGAATAAAACCCAGAGCCACCAAATATACCTATGTCTGCTTGAGGAAGTCCCATGGAAATCCCTCCTTATTTTACTTCATGAACAACCGCTACTTCATTACAATTTGGGAAATATATACATCTTATGCAATCATTCCAAACTTTATGAGGAAGCTCTTCTTTTGGAACTTGAATAAATCCTAACTTAGCAAAAAACTCTGGAATATAGGTAAGGGCAAATACCCTTTTTAACGAAAGTTCGCTTGCCTCTTTAAGGCAGATTTCCACTAATTTCCTACCTAGACCCTTTCCAGTATGCTCTTCTTTTATGGCTAAAGATCTTACCTCTCCAATATCTTCCCATACGGGATGTAATGCGCAGCATCCAACTACCTCGGCATCATCTAGGGTAACAACCCAATAGTCTCTAATATTCTCATAAAGCTCATTGAGAGACCTAGGTAGCATCTTACCCTCTTTGGCATAGATATTTATTAACTGTTGAATTTCAGGAACATCATACATTCTAGCCTTTCTAAATTTATATTCCATAACACATTACCTCTCTGTCTCTTCTGATTTAGGAAAATGTATCCCCTGTATATAGATGTCTATCCTATCTACAGTCATTCCAGTAACTCTTTCTATCTCCTCTTTTATATGTTCCTGTAAGTTTAGTCCTACCTCTGGAAGATAGTATCCTTCTTCTGCTATCACATAAACTTCTAACCTAACCTTATTGTTGTCTACTATATTCACCTTTACTCCATGTTGTTGAGATTTTCTCCAAAAAGAAACATTAGCAGGGGTTTCTAAACTATACACACCCTTAACCTCTAAGGCAGACTTACTAGCAATAGACATTATGACGTTGGGAGATATTTCTACATTAACCCCTCTCTCCATTTAAAAAACCCCTTTCCTCAAGAAAATTAATAGAAATATTGCCACTAATGTAACTATTATCATCCATTATTCGAAGATAAAGAGGGATAGTTGTCTTTATCCCCTCTATCAAAAATTCCTCCAAAGCATTCTTCATACGAGCTATAGCCTCTTCTCTAGTTAATCCCCAAGAAATAAGTTTCGCAATAAGGGAATCATAATATGGTAAGATCTCAATATTATTGTATATGGCAGTATCTAATCTTACTCCTGGTCCTCCAGGTAAAGAGAAGATTTTTAAAGTCCCGGTGCTTGGTAGAAAGTTATTAAAAGGATCTTCCGCATTTATACGACACTCAATGGCGTGTCCTCGTTGAATTATATCTTCCTGTTTTACAGGGATCTCTTCACCACTTGCTATAAGTATCTGATATTTAACAAGATCATGCCCAGTCACCATTTCAGTTACCGGATGTTCAACCTGGATTCTCGTATTCATCTCCATAAAATAGAAATTATTATTCCTGTCCAAGAGAAATTCTAGAGTACCAGCACTTTCATAATTTATAGCTCTAGCCCCTTTCACTGCAGCCTCTAAAAGTTTTTCTTTTACCTCTTTCGGAATACCTACTGCTGGACTCTCCTCAATGAGTTTTTGGTGTCTTCGCTGAATAGAACAATCCCTTTCATAGAAGTGAACAACATTACCTTTCCCATCACCAAGTACCTGAACCTCAATATGTCTAGCACCTTCTATATATTTCTCTATATAAACTGCCCCATTATTAAATGCTGCCTCAGCTTCCCTTTTGGCAACCATTAACGCTCCTTTTAATCCATCTAAATCTCTCACTATCCTCATCCCTCTTCCCCCGCCTCCTCCGGCAGCCTTTATAATAAGAGGGAAACCAAAATCTTTGGCTATAGAGATAGCTTTCTTTTCATCCTCTACAGGTTCAAATGTACCTGGTATTACTGGAACCCCTGCCTC
>JAOACC010000008.1 GCA_026418035.1 bacterium | reverse complement strand
TCGTTATACCACTTGTTTATAGCGTCTCTAGCCTCTGGAGTATAGGCGAGGCCTCTTAATAGATGCCCGGAACCTGGTAGATTTACAACTCTCATAAAATTGAGCCAATAATGGATATTTGGGTCTGTTAAATCGTAGAGTGTAGGAAGCATTGCATACTTTCCAGAGTATAGTCTTGTATCTACTGCAGGGAATCCTTGAGCTGCAAGGTATGGCTGGAAGGCAACACTAGTTATAAAGTCACAGAAGTCTAAGACATTCTTAGTGTGGGTATCCCCCTTATATGGGACTTGCTTAAAGTTATAGAATCCATAAGTAGAGATAATATCAGGAACAGGTCCAAAGTCCTTTTCCCTAACAAATGGGACAGGGACAATTGCTGCATTTATCATTTTCCCCTTAATTTTTCTTGTGGCTACATCTTGGTTGTGTCTCTTAATAGTAGCCAGGTTATCTGGACCGCCAAAGAATCCAACTATCGCACCCTTTAAAAAGGCATCTATAATATCTCCAGATTTAAATCCTCTAGATTCAGCTTTGACTAGCTTGTACTTATATATCAGATCATAAACCCATCCCCAAGACCTTGCTAAGAGTTTTTCATCTAGTATTACTTCGCCCGTTACTAGATCAAAATATGGAGAGCCACAGCTTGTTCCAAGCCCTGCCTGATACATAGGACGTTTTTTACTTTCATAGATAAGTATCGCCGATCTTTCTAATTCTGATGGTGGGAGATAGAATGCATCAGCATTATATTTTGCCTTGATCTTTTGCATAGCTTTTACAAAGTCGTCTATAGTCCAGCCCTTTTCTCGAATCTTATCAGGGGAGTATCCTACACTTTTTAGATAGGTAGCATTTACTATCATATTACCTATACCACCAGTGTAGACACTCCAGGGCCATATTACTAGTCCCCTATCTGGATAACTTGAGTTGTATAGCACCGCAGGGCCCATACCAGCTAGCTCATCTTCGGTAAAGTATTCCTGTGGAATAGAGATTACATCCTCTAAGTTTTCTAATCCTCTTCCAGAAACATTAAGATAATCAGCATTTCCCCACGCGACATCAGGTCCTTGTCTAGCTGCCAACGCTAGATTTAATTTTTTAATGTAGTCTCCCCAAGATGCAGGAAATACCCAGTTAATCTTTACTCCAGGACGAGCTCTCTCAAATGCCTTACCCACCTCTACCCAGTATGCAGCTGCTCCTGTCTCTGCAGTTACAGAGATAATGACATTAATGATGTCCTCTTTTTGTGCAAAGACAGAGGCACTTATAAATAGAAAGATAGCTACCAAAAAACACACTAAAACCTTTTTAAACATTCTAAAGACACCTCCCTTTTTTATATATTTTAAAGTTATAACTAATTGCCTAACATTTTAATATAATATTACTATATTTGTCAAGTAGGTGTATTGTGTAACTATTGTAATTTGGGTTAATCAACTAATTAATGCAAATTACTGTTTTAACAAATTTTATAAAAGTTTAGCCTAATCTGTTTATGTGTTCTTTAACATTTCCTCTAGAATTTCTGCAGCATCTCTAACTAGTTCAGGACATATTATATGAGCCCTTTCTCTTCCTTCAGGAGTATTGATGTCTACACCAAGTAACTCTTTACAAAATATAGAATTGTCTTTTTCTTTGAATCTAGTAATAAATTCTCTTACCATACTATATACTCTCTCTTTGGCTTCATTGCTAAAGACAGTATATCCATATTTGAGTCCTAGAGTCATAATTGCTCCAGTTACTACTCCGCACACTTCTCCTGTCCTTCCTAGACCACCACCAAATCCGCTTGAGATTAAAAGTGCTAAATCTCTATTTAAACCTAATTCTGGAGCATAAGTAGAGATAATAGACTGTGAACAGTTAAATCCGCTTTTAAAGGTTTTAACAGCCTCTTCTACTTTATTCATAGTAGACCTCCTCCTCAATTGTAAATGATAGAACTATAACCTTTCTATTATATCAAAAAGATTTCTGACTTGACTTTCTCTGAACTTCGTATCAATATAGTTTTAGAGATCTGCTCCAAGTTTGGAGGTAGTTATTCTTATTAATTTTGTAGGGTCTAATTCTATTGATCCTACATATGAATTAGATGTCTGAGACAGATTGTAGAAGAGGAGGTTAGTTTATGTTGACAGAAAAGGAATACTACAATAAAGTCTATGGTTGTTGGCTTGGTAAGAATGCCGGAGGAACATTAGGAACTCCCCTAGAAAGTGGTTGGGGTAAGGAGGAGATGTTTGATGTATGGTGGTATCCTAAACTGCAAGAAGGGGGATTGCCTAATGATGACCTAGAATTACAGTTGATATGGCTTCAAGCACTAGAAGAAAGAGGATTAGATATTAATGCTAGAGACTTAGCAGAATACTGGTTGGACTGTATCGCCTACAATTTTGATGAGTACGGATTGAACAAGACAAACCTTAAGAAGGGCTTAGTTCCTCCAATATCAGGTTACTTTAATAATTGGTTTAAACATTGTATGGGAAGCCCAATACGTTCTGAAATTTGGGCTTGTATTGCTCCTGGATTACCAAATTTAGCAGCTAAGTATGCTTACGAGGATGCTATAGTAGATCATGCAGGTGGGGAATCAGTCTATGGGGAGATATTTAACGCAGTAGTAGAATCTTCTGCTTTTGTCATATCTGATAAGATGAAACTCCTTGAAATTGGCTTATCTTTTATACCTAAAGATTGTGAGACTGCAAAGGCTATAAAAAATGCTATAACTGCGTACAAAAATGGTATGGATTGGAAATCTGCAAGGAATTTTGTCTTGAAGAATTCCTATAGTCCAATAGCACAATATTCTCCAGTGAACCTTGGTTTTCAGACCATAGGATTCTTATACGGGGAAGACTTTGGAGATGCAATATGTAAGGCGGTGAACTGTGGATATGATACAGACTGTACTGGGGCAACATTAGGTTCGATATTAGGGATAATCTTGGGTAAGGACGGCCTTCCTACTAAATGGATAGAGCCTTTAAGTGACAGGATTGTCACCAATGCTAGCTGGGGTGGAATAAGAAATATAAAGGAGCCTAAAAATCTTGATGAGCTTACCCAACGGGTATGCAGGATAGGTAAAAAGATACTGGCATTATATGGAGAAGACTCCGAGCCTTTTATCCCTAAGGAAGATATCAAAAAGCTCTGGTATATTCCGCCCACAAGAATAGATTATAACCTAAAGACAATTAGCGTCTCTTTGGATTATTTAGATAATCCAGCTATACAGTTTGGGAAGGAGAAAAGATTTGAACTTATTATAAAAAATCCACACCCTGAAACATTAGAAGCTAATATTTCTTGTAAATTTCCTCAAGGATGGAGAGTAACTCCCCAGGAAGAAAAGCTCATCTTAAAACCTAACGAAGAACATATACTTTCCTTTTCTATATCTTTATACGATGTGAAATATATAAATACTTCTAATCGAGGAAACATATCAATCTCTATCAAAGAACGTCCAGAGATTCCTGAGATTCCAGTAGTGTATCTTGGTTCAAATAGGTGGCTAATTTCACATAGATTTGATGGAGATATAGATACTGAGACTCATATAGAAAAGGATACAAACCCTAGCGGATTAGGAGAAGATTGGAACATAGCAAACTTTGATGAAAATGAACTTTTAATAGAGCCTTATTTCGATAATAAACCGGGGATAATATATCTGAGACATTATATCTATTCTCCAACTGCTAGACCTATCAGGATAGGTTTACCGTCTAATTGTCCATTTAAGATGTGGCTAAATGGAGAAAAGATCCATGAGGTTAAGACTGAAGGCATTCTAAGACCTAATTATGGTGGAGATGGAAGGAGTTATATTGTTTCTAACTTTAAAGAAGGTTGGAATCAAGTATTAGTTAAGATAGAGAGGAAAGATAAACCTATAGAAGCTCATTTTGTTATCTCATCCGGTGATAGATTCTCTCATGGTTTAGCAGACCTAGTAGAGTGTAAATTCCCCTGGGAGATGTTCTAAAGTTTAAAGGGAGTCAGGAATAATTCCTGGTTCCCTTATATTAATGATAATTTATATCCAGCAGATTTTATAGCAGAGATTAATTCCTCGCTATGCTCTTTGCTTCTTGTCTCTACTGATATCTCTACCTCAACCATCCCTATAGGGACTATTGGATTTAGCCTTTCGTGGTGTATAGAGATTATATTTGCACCTATTTTAGCTATTATAGTTAGGAGCTTATGAAGTTCTCCTGGTCTATCAGGTATGGTTGTTATAAACTTTAATCTTCTGCCAGATTTTGTTAATCCGTGTTCAATTATTATGGAGATAAGATTTACATCAATATTACCGCCACTTAATATAGCAACGGTATTCCCTTTGAGAGGAATCTTTTCATATAGAATACTAGAGACACTCACTGCCCCAGCGCCTTCTACTATCATCTTACATCGTTCCATTAAAAATAGAATTGCTCCAGCTATTTCTTCTTCATCTACAAGAACTATATCATCTACCAATTTCGAAATAATTTCTAGGGTAATCTTTCCTGGGTTTTTGACTGCGATTCCATCCGCTATGGTTTCATATGTTATCTCTTCTATCTTTCCTTTAGATATCGCGTTATACACGCTTGGAACCGCTTTGGTTTGAACTCCAATTATCTTTACTTTAGGGTTTATACTTTTTACTACAGATGCTATGCCAGAAATTAGCCCTCCTCCACCAACAGGTACCACTATTATATCTACATCTGGTAATTGTTCCAAGATTTCAAGTGCTATAGTCCCTTGACCCGCTATAATTTCTGGATCATCGTATGGTGAGATGAATGTCCTTCCAGTTTCTCTTATCATTTCTATAGCTCTTTCTTGAGCTTCATCAAATGTCTTTCCATACAGGATAACTCTACCACCATATCCTTTAGTTGCCTCAATCTTACTTATAGAGGCAAATTCTGGCATAACTATAACGGAATCTATTCCTAGTTTAGAGCTAGAGTATGCTACTCCCTGCGCATGATTTCCTGCAGAACAAGCTATAATGCCTCTTCTTTTTTCATCATTAGAAAGTTGAGAGATTTTAAAATAAGCACCCCTTACCTTAAAAGACCCTGTCTTTTGGAAGTTTTCACACTTAAGATATATTGGATTCGAGACCCACTCTGAAAGGGTAGTAGAGTATACTAAAGGCGTTTTATGAACAATTTGAGTCAAAAGAGCCCTTGCCTCTTTTATTCTCTCAAGAGAAATCATTTTATATTGACTTTAGACAATCTGTACAAACGTATACTCTTTTAACTTCTCCGTTTATATTTCTTTTAACCTTTTGCAGGTTTGGCAACCAACGTCTACGGGTCCTTCTATTAGAGTGGCTTACGTTATTACCATATATAGGACCCTTCCCACATATACTACACCTTTTAGCCATAAGATTCTTCCCTCCTTATCTTTAAAAGTAGGCAAGGGCATAATTCATAAATAGGTTATCATTCTTTGAACTATAAAGTCAATAGATACCCCTTAACATTTTCTTAATCTTTTCTTAATTTTTTCTTAATATATTATCTCTATACTAGTCAATGTTAGATTAATAGGATAAAATAGCAGTCTAGGTAACCTCATCATATGACCTACCCCCCTTACAATAGGGACCGACAAGGTCCCTATTGTTTTTTTGCTATAGAATTAGGAAATTAGCTTATGTTAGTTGTCTCTTTCTCTGTTTAAAGATTAAAAGAAGTACTTCGTTTAAAAGAAATGCCAAAGTAATCAATACAAAGGGTATCCTTGGATTTATACTATACGTCCAACCTCCTATGATTCCGGCTGGGGATATAAAGACAAGGAGCAGTACTGTCAAAATGGCTAACATCTTAGCTCTATTTTCATCTGAGATAAGATTGGCTATAGTAGACTCTAAGTAGGGATTGGCTATAATACTTCCGCTAGCAGATAACATAGTGACAACTATTACTCCAGTTATATTTTTAGGTGGAAGAAGTATTAACATAGTATTGGCCAACATAGAAATACCAAATCCTATTACCATATATCTATTAGAGAATTCTTCTTTAAACTTAGGAATCACTAGTAACAGTAGAACTAACATTGCTACAGACGAGAAGGCAGGAAACAGCCCAATCAAAGAATCCTTTATTCCTAGGGCGTTTACTAGATATATAGAGAGATAAGTTCCCCTTATTGCCATTTGAAAGTTATTCAGTATATAAACACCAACTATAATCATTAGTAGTCTGTTAGTTACTATCTCTTTTAATACCTCTTTATATTCTTTTAGGCTTTCCTTAAAGTTTATCCCTTTACTCTCTAATCTTTTCTTAATACTTATCTCTGTATCATAGGTAATGGCGTTTCTACCAAAAAACATTACTGTCATACTTATACAGGCTATAAGATACATAAGCCTTACAGCAGGGACTAATGTAAGTTTACTTACTAGTAGTCCACCGAGAGGAGCAAAGAAACCAGATATAACAGATATGACTTGTAAGATGGTAAAGATTGCCGACCTATTTTCAGGCTCAGTATCTTCTACTAAGAGGCAATACCAAGCGGTATTTGGTATCTTTTGAAAGCTATTTACTATAACTGCAGCTAGAAAATACCAGAAGTTTTGAGCTATTGCCCATATAAGAGTAGCTATACTCCAGCTTACTAAATCAAATATAAGTAGAGCCTTTCTTCTGCCTAATCTATCTGTGAGATGCCCACTTATAAAAGATGTGAATATCTGAAGGACGAGATTTATAGATGTGAGAAGTCCTATCTGCGTCTCTTTAAGTCCTAAGGATAACATATAGATAGAGGCATAAGTGGCAAACATATTAAATGGAACAACCCACATGGCTTCAAATATTAGACAAGCCTTGGCATTACCCTTGATTTTACTAAACAACTTCCATTTCTCCTTTCTTTTGTTTTAGATTAAAGATTATCATAACTTTAATGAAAATACAATTAGGTGTTAATTTTTCTAGTATTGCAGAGATAACCGTTTTAATGTTATAATTTCTCTGTAACATATGCTTCATTATAAGGAGGTGAGAGGTGCTAATATAAGGGAGTTGATGAGGAGAAAGAGGTAGGTAAGTGTAATAAGAATCTTTAAAACGATGCAAAATACTTTGGAGGAGGTTGAAAGGAAATGAGAAGGTTTCTAATAAGTTTAGTAAGTGTACTTATCATTGTTGGCTTATTAGTAAGTGTTTCTTTTGCTCAAGCTCCAGTTCAATTACCCAGAAAGGAGACCTTATATATAGCGGGAATGCAGTGGGGTCCTCCAACTACATTTAATCCTATGGCTCCCAGTCCGGCTTGGCCAACCAACAGAGGACAGCATTATCTCATATATGAGACTCTATTTGTCTACAATCTATTAACTGGTAAACTAGATCCACTCATTGGTGAGAGTTTCAGCTGGTCTGTCTATACTCTTACAGTAAAACTTAGAAAGGGAGCTAAATGGCAAGATGGAACCCCTCTAACCGCAAAAGATGTTGTGTATAGTTTACAGCTTGGTAAGAAATATTCTCTGTATTTCTCTTCCTTCTGGGACTTTGTTACAGATGTAAAGGCAAAAGATGACCTTACAGTAATTATGACCCTAAATAAAGACAAACCACTCAAGAAGAGGGTTGAAGTATTCTTAGGACAGATCTTTATAGTTCCTCAGCATATATGGAGTAAGATAGATACTGGACAAAAGGCTTTACTAGAATACACAAATCTAGAGCCAGTTGGTTCTGGTCCTTATAAGCTCCTAGCTTATTCTCCAGAGCAGATAGTTCTTCAGAGAGATGATAACTATTGGGGCATTCCTTACTATGGAAAACCAGCTCCTAAATATATAGTGCATCCTATATTTAAGAGTAACGACGCTGGAAACCTTGCTTTTGAAAGAGGTGAGGTAGATTTTTCTCAGCAGTTCTGTCCTGAAATCTGGAAGATGTGGGAGGTAAAGAAACTTCCGGTAGGAACTTGGTATAAGAAAGAACCATACCATATACCAGCGTCTATTCCTTCTTTATATATAAACATTCATAAGAAACCATTAGATAATCCTTTAGTAAGAAGGGCTTTAGCATATGCTATAAACTATCCAAAGATAGCTGAGACCGCTATGTCTAGATATTCGCCTCCGGCAAAGTCAAGCTTAATTATTCCAGTAGGTGTTCCTGAAAAGAAGTATTTTAGCCAAGAAGATGTTGATAAATATGGATGGAAGTATGATCCAGCAAAGGCTATAGAGATCTTAGAGAAGCAATTGAAAGCTAAGAAAGGTCCGGATGGTATATATGTATTGCCGGATGGAACAAGGCTTGGTCCATTTACAGCTATATGCCCTTATGGATGGACAGACTGGATGACAAGTCTAGAGGTAGTTGCTGAGAGTGCAAGGGCAGTTGGTATTGATGTTAGAACAGAATATCCAGATGCCCCTGTTTGGGTAGACCGTAGGAATACTGGAAACTTTGACCTACTTATGAATACCCCTGCGGGTGGATATACCCCTGCTCATCCTTGGTTGAGATTCTTTGAGGTAATGGAAATTAAAGGTGTTCCTCCAATTGGGCAGGTAGCTTACTGGAACTTCAATAGATATTCTAACAAGAAGGCAAGTTCATTACTTGACGCTGCTGCTAAGATAACAGATGAAAATAAGTTAGCCACTATATATAGAGAGTTAGACAGAATCTTTATGAAGGATATACCTATAATTCCTCTTGAATATAGACCGTGGCACTTCTACGAATATAATGAGACCTATTGGACAGGATTCCCTAATGAAGATAACCCAACTGCTTCTCCTTTACATACCGCTCAAGGAATTAGAATATTCTATCTCATTAAGCCAAAGGAATAATGTAATAGAGTAATTATTCTGTAAAAGGGAGGGCGGGAAATATTCTTGCCCTCTCTTTTGTTAGAAAGGAGAGAGTATGAGGAATCCATTTGTTAGGTATCTAATTCAAAAGATAACCTGGTATGTTTTGGCATTTTTCGTCGCTGTCAGTTTAAACTTTATTTTACCTCGCCTCATCCCAGGTAATCCTGTGTCTGTAATAGTGAACCAGATGGCAACAGGTGGGGTTCAGAGCGATGTCTTAGAAAGATTATACTCTACCTATATGAAGGAGTTCGGTTTAGATAAACCTTTATATGTCCAATACTTTAATTATTTGAGAAATATATTCCGTTGGAACTTAGGGACATCTTTTATGCTATATCCTGGTAAAGTTAAGGACCTTATAGGTAGAGCATTGCCTTGGACTATAAGTTTGCAGGTTCCTGCTATATTATCAGGGTGGATACTTGGTAATCTATTAGGGGCTTTTAGCGCATATAAAGGGGGAAAATTTGATAGTGTAGCTTTCACACTTTCTCTAGTCTTTTCTAACATACCTTATTATTGTCTTGCTATAGTATTTCTTTATCTTTTAGCTGTTAGATTTGGCCTATTTCCTGTAGGTGGTGGTTATAGTTTTGGTATGGTTCCTACATTATCTTTAAGATTTGTCATTGATGCTATCTATCACTATATACTTCCATATCTCTCTATGGTTTTGGTAGCTATAGGAGGACAGGCTATAGGAATGAGAGAGATGTCGCTCTATGAACTTACTTCAGACTATGTTAATTATGCAAAGAATTTAGGGATAAGAGATGAAAGAATTATCCGATATGTATTTAGAAATGCAATGTTACCTCAGATTACAGGTTTAGCGATTGCCTTTGGTACTATGATGGGTGGTGCTCTGGTTACTGAGTCTGTCTTCTCTTATCCTGGGGTAGGAAGTCTTTTATTTACTGCTATAAGGCAGAGTGATTATCCTCTTATCCAAGGTTGTACTCTTATAATAACTATTGCAGTATTAACTGCTAATTTTCTTGTAGAAATAGCTTATGGATTTATAGATCCGCGTATAAGAGCGGTTCAGTTGGGGGAGAGATAAATGAAGGATATACTAATATTACTCTTTAGGTCCAAAAGATTCATTTCCGGATTTATTCTTTTCCTTGGAATTCTTTCTTTTGCTTTAATAGGTCCAATTATGAATCCTAAAAATCCCTTCCAGATGGTTGGTGGACTTTTTAGCCCTCCTTCAGATAGATTTATACTCGGAACAGATAACTTGGGTAGAGATGTATTTACTCAACTTATGTACGGAACAAGAACTTCTCTTCTTATTGGTTGTACCGCTGGAGTCATAGCTACTAGTATAGGTGTTACTATTGGTTCTATTGCAGGTTATAAAGGAGGAATGGTTGAAGAGATATTGATGGGTATAACTAATGTTTTTATCACCATACCATCGATAGTAATACTGATTCTTCTTTCTATTGCTATTAAGGCTAGGTCTGCAATTGTTATGGGATTAGTTATAGGAGTAACCGCTTGGCCCTGGACAGCTAGAGCGGTTAGGGCTCAGACATCTAGTTTAAAGGCAAGAGAACATATTGATATAGCTAGAATAACTGGGTTTAGTTCTCTAGAAATGATTATCTATGAGATACTTCCTTATATGTTTTCATACATCTTTATGGCTTTTATACTCCAGTTCTCTGGTGGGATATTGAATGAGGCTACTTTGAGTATGCTAGGGCTTGGTCCATTTCAGACAGTATCTCTTGGAGTAATGTTGCACTGGTCTCTGTTATGGGAAGCGGTTAGAACTGGAGCTTGGTGGGCATTTATCCCCCCTGTTATATGTCTTTCTATGACAACCTTTTCTCTTATGAGTATGAATAGTGGTATGGATGAGGTCTTCAATCCTAGACTGAGAAGGAGTTAATAATGGGTAATCTTTTAACTGCTGTCTCTTATACACATCTCCGAGCCCACGAGAC
>JAOACC010000006.1 GCA_026418035.1 bacterium | reverse complement strand
ATGTAGATAAGATATGTAAAGAGGAGCATCCTGAACTTAGAGAAATACATTCTGAGCACTATGCAGCCTGTCATTTGGCCGAAAAATTACAATTAAGGGGGATAGAAGGCTAATGGTAGAGTTAGAAAAAAGAAAAAATATAACGGAGGCAGATGTAGAATCTGCCATAATAAGGGCGGAAGAATTAAGAAAAAAGAAAAAATATAAAGAAGCTATAGATCTTCTAGTAGATGTATTAGAAGCTGGACTTCTAAAGCCAAGGATATACTATAGATTAGGAAATATTTACTATGATATGGGAGATTTAGATAGAGCAGAGTATGCCTACAAGAGAACTATTGAATTTTCACCAGAGCATATAAATGCGCATTATAATCTATCAGTAGTCTACAAGAGGAAAGGAATGATAGAGGAATCAGTCAAATATCTTAGAAAAGCTTACTTATTAGAACTCAAATACCCGAGAAAATCATATCTCACTAAGGATCAAATAATATGGGCAAGAATAATAGCAATAAAGCAGTTCATTATTATAATATCTATAGTTATAGCAGTCTCGTTTATTTTAAAATATTTAAGCTTTATTCTAGGAAGGAGGTGAAAGAGACAAAAATTTCAATTATTTAAAGAAAGTTATTTTAGCTTTAAAACTTGAAATTTTAAAATAATTAAAAAGGAGGAGGATAAAAGTATGAGAAGGTTTTTAAAACTAGTGTTGGTTAGTATAATCTGTGTATCTTTAATATTAACAATTGTCCCCATCTCTTTTGCTCAGAAAAAATATAAAGAGTCTCCTATGTCTGCGGAATTAGTAAAACAAGGCAAGCTTCCACCAGTAGAACAGAGATTACCTCAAAAACCCTTAGTAATCAAACCTGTAGAAAAGATTGGTAAGTATGGTGGAACTTGGAGATTACCGTTCTGGGATGCTGGAATGGGTAACATAAAGATGATTATGTACGATCCACCCTTAAGATGGAATATGGATTATACTGCCTATATACCTAATCTTGTAGAGAAATGGGAATTCACTCCGGATGGTAAGACGGTAACATTTTATTTTAGAAAAGGTGTAAAGTGGTCTGATGGGCATCCATTCACTATGGAAGACCTCAAATACTGGTGGGAAGACGAGGCAATGAATAAAGATTACCAAGTTGTAATGGTTCCATGGTGGGCTCAGAACAACGATAGATCTCCTGCTACAGTAAAATTCATTGATGACTATACTATTTCCTTTACATTCAAGGAAGCACACTGGAACGTACCTTATATTCTTGCATCTGGATTCTGGGAATGGGAACCCCTGATGAAACCAAAACATTATCTTAGCCAGTTCCATCCCAAGTATAATTCTAAAATGAAAGATTATGAGACATTAAGATTAAAATCTCAGTGGTGGAATAACCCTGATTATCCAACTCTCTTTGCTTGGCATTGTGTAAAGTATGAAGCAGGGAAGAGGGTTATATTTGAGCGTAACCATTATTACTGGAAGGTAGATACCGCAGGAAATCAGCTTCCATATATAGACAGGATAGAAGCAGAGTATGTTGTAGATGCAGAAGTAAGATTACTTAAAGTCTTAAATGGGGAATACGACGCGACATTTAGAGGAGTAGAAGACCCAAGACAAATCCCTGTATTAATGGAAAGAGCTGATAAAGGCGGATACAGAGTTATACTTTGGAAGAATGGTGCTGGAGCTTGGCCTGGTATGATAGTGAACCAGAACTATAACGTAGAAAAGACAAAAGATCCATGGATGAGAGAACTCCTCAGAAATCGAGATTTTAGAGCGGCTTTATCTCTTGCACTAGATAGGGATAGAATTAACAAGGTAATATGGAAAGGTATTGGAAGAGTTCAACAAGGAACTATTAGTGAGGAGTCTTGGCATTTCCAGAGTCCTCAAGGGAAGAAGGTCTTTCAGGAGTGGGCTAATAATTTAGTTAAATACGATCCTGCAGAGGCAAATAGACTCCTAGATAAGATTGGTTTAACAAAAAGAGACGCTGAAGGATTTAGAACTAGACCAGATGGTAAAAAGCTTGAAATCGTACTTGATGTAACTGGTTGGGGTGGTATAGCTATAAATACAGAGACAGCTCCTATTATAAAGAAGTGCTGGGAGGATATTGGATTAAGAGTAATACTCAACGATGTATACAACACACCAGAAGAGGGTCTCAGAGATAACGAAGGAACTTATATGATTCGTATGGCTCATACAGCAGA
>JAOACC010000136.1 GCA_026418035.1 bacterium | reverse complement strand
GGAGGAATAAAATATGGCTACTATATTAGAGATCTATGATGAGAAATTTAAGATTAATGGAGAATTAACCTATAATGGTCGTTTTTACAATGGAAAGCCAGTAGAAGGATTACTTTTTAATGTTAGAGCAGTTCAAGCTATATTTGATGATGAGAATTCAGAAACACGTTTAAATTGGATTTATCCTGATACGAAAGAATGGGATCCAGAGAGAAATACAGAAGAATTTATTCAAGCATTACCAGAATGGAAGTCTTATGGTGTTCTAGGCTTTACAGTAAATCTTCAAGGAGGAATGCCTATAGTTAAGACAGAGTTTTCTCAACCGTGGATTAATACTGCTTTTTATCCAAATGGTGAACTTAAAGAGAGTTATTTGGCTAGGTTAAAGAAGATTCTTAAAGTAGCTGATGAAATAGGAATGGTTTGTATAGTTGGATTATTTTATTTTGGGCAAGATGAGAGATTAGAGGATGAGAAAGCGGTAATAAATGGAGTGGATAATGCGGTTTCGTGGCTTCTAGAGACAGGTTACAGAAATGTCATGATAGAGATAAACAATGAAGCTAATGTGCCACTTTACCAGCATTCTATTTTACAACCATCTAGGGTTCATGAACTAATAATAAGAGCAAGAAAGATTGTGGAAGGGAAAATTCCAATATCTACAAGTTTTACCGGTGGAATGCTTCCAACCCCACCAGTAATAGAGAATTCAGATTTTGTTCTAGTACATGGAAATGGTTTATCTCCAGAAAGAATAAAGAAACTGGTAGATGATATAAGAAATACCCCTGAATATAGAAATAATCCAAAGCCAATAGTTTTTAATGAAGATGGGGTAGATATAAATAATCTTATAGCTGCCTTTGAAAAATATGCGTCTTGGGGTTATTATGACCAAGGACAAAATAATTATAACGATGGCTTTCAGTCCCCCCCAGTTAATTGGAAAGTGAATACTGATGTGAAAAAAAGATTTTTCAGTAAAGTTGCAGAAATAACAGGATATAGTTTTTAATAAGATTAAGATAAGGAATTAAATACGAGACGAGATCTATGTGGAGAAATTAAAGATAATGTAATAGAGAAAGTTTTAGATAATGGCGATATAATCTCTTAATTATAGCCCCTTGCCTTTATCCTTCTTAACAGGGTAAAGGCAAGGATTGTAGAGATTATTGCAATGAATGTCAGAAATACATACATTCCCTTCAAACCTACCAGATCTGCTACGTTTCCAGAGATCAATGCACTAATAGTCTGAGAGATAGCAGTTGACATACTAAGAATTCCCTGTGCGCTTGCCCTTTCCTCTCCTGAGACTAAATCATTTATGTATACCGCTGATACAATAATTATTATATTGAACGTTAAACTGTGAGTGAGAAACTGAACCAAGATTACATCTAGAGCTTTATTAGCTAAGGAATAAAGGAAAACCCTTATTGGTAGGACTACTGAAGATAATAGTAGTAATGGTACTCTTCCTATCTTATCTGCCAAAAATCCCCATAGAAAAGCGGTGGGTATTTCAGTAATAGAACATACAGAGAGAGCCCAACTTATATCACTGTTTGAGCCACCTAAATGTTTAACTAATAGGTTTACATTGCTTGAAGCTCCATACATAGCAAAGATATAAAATATGTAAAATATCAAAAAGCTTCTAGCCTCAAATCGTAAGATAAAATTTCTTACATCTTTTAATTCTATAGTCTTTATACCAGACCTTAATTCTGGCTCTCTTAAGATAATTACCATAATAAATCCTAGTAGGAAGATGAGGCTTATCAAGGGAAACATAATACTGGGTTCTGTTAGCTTAGGATAAAAACCAATTGTTAACATCATTGTTAAAAATCCAATTGGTCCCCAGACCCTTACAGAGGCAAAAGCCCTACCTGTTCCTCCTAAGGAGGAGGAATAATCAAAGATTAAGACGTTAGATAAGGTAAGCAAGGTATTCATAAAAACCCCTATTAGAGAGTATGTAAAAATAAAAGCAAGAAAAGAGTTTAATCTTGGGAAAATAAATAGATATATGAATAGAAGCATTAATGAGCTTATTATTAAAAATGGCTTTCTACTTCTTAGCCTGTCAGAAAGATATCCTATAAAGATCTGAGAAATGGCTCCTAAGAAGGCATAAATAGCACTGAGTGTTCCTATCATGCCTATCGAAAAGCCTTTAACTTCTCTTAGATATACTGGAATAAAGAAGAATATAAATGCCCAGTTAGCATAAAAGATAAAAATAAAAATCTTTAACGATAATAGCTCTTTATTTGTCCTTTCTTTCACACTAACTCCCCTTTCTAGTAGTCTTAATAGAACTGATAATACACTTTGGAGTTAGCTCTAAGTCAATCTCTACTATCAGGGGAGCTATTTTGTCTTTATATATTCAAACTTATCAAAGTCATATATACATCCGCCTATTGAGTAATAGGAGTAGGCAGTGATTCCAACTCTTAAGATATTGAATGTGCAGACCAAAGACTTATTAACCTTTTTCCAATCCTCCTTTTCGCTAAACTTATAAAAGGCACTCCAGGTATCTTTATCTTTTTTAAGCTTCAGAAAGTACCTCTTTGCCTTAGGAATCTTTTCTACAGTTATCCGTTGAATATTATCACCCTTCTTATAAATAAATTCTAGTGTAGATTTATCTTCTCCCTGCACCCTTACAAATTCTAGATAATTGTTATAATCTTCAAATACAATAAGGCCAGCCCTATCCATAATCTCACCCGAAGTAACTTCAAACTGGGTCAAGACCTCAAAGCTTTCATCTAGCGAATATTGAGTAAAGATATTAGAAAGATTAAGTGGTGTATTAATAAAGTTTTTGATATCTGATATCATCGTTTTTATCCTTAGATACCCTGGTCTTTCCTCTAGAGAGTAGTCATAATAACCTGTTATTAGCCATCTATTTAGGTCTAAAGACTTGTAAGAGAAATCATCTGTTGCTATAGTTTTAGGTCTTGGGGTCCCTGAAGGATAAGGCTGTGGTAGATATGTGGGACCTACAACTCTCACCTTACCGTCTTTGTCAAATATTAGTCTATCAATGGCAAGTTGCCTTAGGTGAGTTCCTTCTCTTTTCATCTGAGTATGATATACAATAAAATATTCCTTTCCATCGGGGGTTTTTATTACACTGTTATGCCCAGGACCAGAGATATAATCGTTTTTTCTCAAGATAGGATTCTCATCTGCTTTCTTAAAAGGTCCCATAGGAGAATCTGAGACTGCATATCCTACAGAATAATCTGGTGATGAGAAGAAGTTTGCCGAGTAAAAAAGATAGTATCTTTTATTATACTTTACTACAAATGGTCCCTCATTCCACTTAGAAGAAGACTCCCAAAATTGAGAAGGGGTAGTTAGGAATTTCGGTCCTTCCTTGATACTTAATAGATCTTTAGAGAGTTTTACTACATATATATCGCTTGTTGGATTTTCTGAGACGTCTCTTGCATAGTAAAGATATACTTCCCCATCTTCATCAACAAATGGATGGGCATCTATAGTTGCATAGCCAAGATCAAATAATGGGGCTTTGATATCATTGAAGGGCCCAATGGGAGAATCTGAAACCGCAAGGCATATACGTAGGGTTTTCCTACCGTTTAATTCCCCTCTAGCACTATAGAATAGATAAAATCTTCCATCCCTATACAACACCTCAGGAGCCCAGAAAGACTCTTTCCCCCAGGAAGATTCGCTACTTTTATAAGCCCAACCTTTATATATCCAATCCACAAGATTGCTAGACTCCCATACCTCGAACCCTCCACCTATCCCAGCTCCACTTTCTGATGTTGCATAGAGATAGAATTTCCCTTTATAGAAAAGGACAAATGGATCGGCAACTTTATATACATTCAGAGGATTTTTGTATTTAAGCTCCTTTGTCTGGGCATAAATCATATAGACATCTCCTTTTAGAAAGATAATACTTAAGAGAACTAAAAATATAAAAAACTTTCTCATATTCTAATTTCCCTCCTTGTATTTTCTGTAGCCCTTATAGATTTATAATATTTTATCACCTAGAGAGAAGATTGCTATTGTATATTCCCAAAACTCGTTAACTGAGACAATCTTTATACCTTTAAGTTCTTTTAGGGGCAAGATTAGTGTCTATAGCTACCTTATAGTTAGCTATGGCTTCAGCGTCAACAGTTACTTGCAAAAATTTTTCACCTATGGTATCCTAGATACTAGAAATAAATGAAAAACTTTTGCAGGAGAGAACTATGGGATTAAAAGAGAGTTTAAAAACTAAAGGTATAAGGCTTAGTAGACCTAGAGCCGATGTCCTTGAGTTTTTTGAGAATAATCCATCCGGGCACTATTCTATTGGTGAGATACATGAAAGATTAAAGGCGCAAAACAAAGATGTCTCATTTACCTCTGTATATAGGGCATGTAAGTTGTTAGAGAAGCTAGGTTATATAAGATCTATAACCTTTGAAGAGAGACATACTCATTATGAGAGCAATTTAAGTCCTCACTTACACTTTCAATGCCTATTATGTGGGAAGATAGAGGAAGAACCCCTAAACAATTCTGATAGTATCCTAGAGCTTTTACCTATAGAGGATAAAGGTTTTCTAGTTACATCCTTTAGAATTCAGGTCTTAGGTATCTGTAAGGACTGTCAGATAAAAAGAGAAGTCTGGAGGGCGCATGATGAAAACTATATTGCAGATGAAAAAGGGTGAAAGAGGAAGAATTTTGTTGATAAAAGGGGGAAAGGGGAAGGTCTTAAGGCTTGCAGAATTAGGAATAACTCCAGGCGAAGAGGTTATTCTTGCACAGAAATCTTTTGGACCTGTGATTATTAAAGTAAAAGATACTAGCCTTGCTCTAGGAAGAGGTCTTGCAGAGAGCATCTTTGTGGAAGAGGTAAGTAATGGAGAAGACCAAGATTAGAGTAGCCCTTGCCGGAAATCCAAATGTAGGAAAGAGTACTGTTTTTAATCAGCTTACAGGACTAAATCAGCATACTGGAAACTGGCCTGGAAAGACTGTAGAGAAGAGAGTAGGATATATAGAAAAGGATAACTATTTAATAGAAATTACAGATCTACCAGGGACATATAGTCTTACAGCTCACTCTCTAGAAGAGCTTATAGCAAGAGAATTTATTATCAAAGAAAAACCAGATATTGTTGTTCTTATTGTAGATGCCTCCTGTTTGGAGAGAAATCTATATCTCTTGGCGCAATTATTGGAGCTACATTCTAATATAGTTATTGGTTTAAATATGATTGATGTATCAAGTGGTAGGGGATATAAATTAGATATAGAGAAATTTAGAGAAAGATTAGGATTACCAGTAATTCCAATGGTTGCTAGTAAGGGATACGGTTTAGAAGAATTGGTTCAGCAGATTATTGATACCTATACAAATAAGACAGTTTCAATTAAGATAGAATATCCAGAATTGGAAGATGTAATTAGAAAGCTAGAATCTCTTCTTGATTCTGATATAGAAGGATATCCAACAAGATGGACCGCTCTAAAGCTTCTTGAAGGAGATGAAGTAACCACAAAAATTTGTAAAGAAAAAATAAAAAATTGGGAATCTATAAGACAGATAGTTGAAGGTAGAGAAGATAACCCAGTAAGAGTAGCTTCAGCTAGGTATAACTGGATTAAGAAGATTTTAGACGGAGTTCTGGAAAAACCACAAAGACAAGTTATCTCCTGGACTGATAGATTAGACGATGTCTTTACTCATCCAATTTGGGGATTACCAATAGGAATTTTGATCGTTGCCTTAATATTTTATCTTACTTATACCTTTAATGAACTTATCAACGAGCCCTGGGAAAGATTTTTAGGATTTTTTGAAAGTGGTATATCTATTATCTTTAGCTTTCTTCCTGAATGGTGGAGAAATCTAATTATTGGAGGTATATGGCAAGGAGTATCTACGGTATTATCCTTTACTCCACTTATAGTTATTTTCTTCCTCTTCTTGGCTCTTTTAGAAGATACTGGATATCTTGCTAGATTAGCATTTGTAACGGATAGAATTATGCACTTACTTGGACTTCACGGAAAATCCTTTATCCCTTTGGTTATAAGTTTTGGTTGTAATGTCCCAGGGGTTATGGCTACAAGGACACTAGAGGATGATAAAGATAGAGTTTTACTTATTATCCTTGATTCTTTTATACCATGTATTCCTAGAATTCTGGTTGCCTCTTTCTTTTTGGGTGTATTCTTTCCCAAATATGCATTTATCCTATTGTTATCACTATATGGTATAAGCCTCTTCTCAGTAATATTCAGTGGATTAATCCTGAGGAAAAGGGTTTTTAAGACATCAATTACACCACTTCTTATAGAATTGCCAATCTATAAACTTCCAACTTTAAAGATAGTTCTTCTCTATATTTGGGATAAGTTAAAATCATTTTTGATAAGAGCAGGGACTGTTATCATTTTTCTCTCTGGAATTATATGGATACTTTCTAACCTACCTTCTGGCGATATAAGTAATTCTATCTTAGCCCAGGTTGGAAAGGCACTTCTCCCTCTATTTTCTAAATTAGGGTTCAATTGGCAATTAACTGTTGGGCTTATTACAGGTTTTATAGCCAAAGAGGCATCTCTTTCTACTTTAGGAACTATCTACGGGCTAAGTGGGAGTGAGTTAGGTAGCGCTCTCCTAAGAGAAATTTCCCCAATAACCGCTTATAGTTTTGTAGTCTTTCAGTTACTCTACATTCCTTGTGCCGCTACAGTAGCTACTATCTATAAGGAGACCAATTCTCTAAAGTGGACGTTATTTGCACTTTCATTTTCTCTAGCCTATGCATATCTATTTACCTTCATACTTAACAAGATCCTTATGTTTGTGGTGAGATAAAAATGCTATACAAGGTATTAGATTATATAAAATCTCAGAGATTTGTTAATATAGAAAGGCTAAAAAGAGATTTAAACATATCTGAAGAAGAATGGGATTTAATCTTTCTTCAGCTTAGAGACCTCGGCTACGTTGTAGAAAAAGACTTAACTAATAACTCTAACTGTGCGTTATGTCCTTATGCTAAGGCTTGTAAATATGGTTGTATTAAAGGATAAAACATTCTCTTTATTGACCTAGAGCATCTCAGAAATCACTTATCAGAGGATTCTATTTTCCGTCGATCTCCGGTAGTGCAAAAAGTGCTGGGGATCGACAGAAAATTCGAAATCGTTCATATATCTCTTTACAACTTGAATATCTTATATTATAATGTTTTTACAGTTGTAGCTTAGGGTCCAATTATAAAATTTAGGGCCCAGATTTTATGCGGATAAAATGGGTTTGTAGCTAACCTATAAGGGATTGAAATGTTTTCTGTATGAGCGTCTTGGTAGACGGGCTATAAATAGTTTGTAGCTAACCTATAAGGGATTGAAACTATTCTATTATCACCTGCTTGACGCTATAGAAAATGCGTCAAAGGCTGAATAAATAGACCATATAAGAGGTAAGAGGAAACTAATACCATATGTAGATTCCATTAGAAGATATCCAACTACCCAGCTTCCTATCCAGACCAGAAAATGTGTAAGAGCTCTACTAGGAAGTTTAAGAAGGTATTGTCCAAGACCAGGTAGAAGTAAAGATAAAACGCTTACTGTAATCATAGTTTCTTGAGAGTATCCAGATTCAGATTCCTTTGCTATAGCAAATGTTGGCAGAGTAGCCTGAACGACTAGAACTAATACTAAAGAGAAAGCAACACCCCAAAGTATACGTCTCATTTTTGAAACACCTCCTAAATAAAAATTAAAATAATACCTATGTCATCAAGTATTATAAGTTTATATTGAGATTCTTGCAACATAAGGATACCTAAAGTATTTTACTTTTTAACCGTTAACATCTTGATACCTGATTCATAGTTTTATGCATATTCTATTCTTTTAGATTATGTTATAATCAGAAGAGCTCAAATGTAATTTAAAGTTTTGGGATAAAAGGAGGAGGGTTACGAAGAGATGATCAGAAAATTTTTATTATTACTTCTCATAGTGAGTTTTTTTATCATCCTTACGCCTCATCTAAATGCTCAAGATATAACTGGATTTAAAGAGATTAAAATGTTCACCTTAGGTGAAGGAGAAAATATTAAGGAACTTATGGTTCTTACGTCAGAAGTATGTGTAACGGTGCAAGAATCAAAGAGTTCTGGCATATGGTATATAGTTACTGAAAAGGATAAGAAAGAGTCCATAATTGCGAATGGGAAAAGGGAAGGATGGTTTAATGGTATTAGAGGATTTGTCTTTAGTTCAGATGGTAGAAGATATGCTTATATTTCTGAAAAGATTGATATTTTAGCCCCATCTGAAAGGGGGAAATTTTATGTAGTCTTAGATGGAAAAGAATGTGAAAGTTTTGACTATGTTGAGAAAGTAGCGTTAGGCTTCAGTCCAGATAATAAGAGGTTTGTCTATATTGCAAGTAATAATGGTAAATGGGATGAAGAGGGAAACTATTTTGGAGGGAAATGGTTTATAGTTTTAGATGGAGAAAGGGGTAACGAATTTGATGAAATTGATCCCTGGTCATTACTGTTTAGTCCTGATAGTAAAAGATTTGCTTATTCTGCAAGGATTAGTGATAAGTGGTATGCAGTCATAGATGGAGTAAAGAGTGAACCATTTGATGAAGTTGACTGGTTAGAGTTTAGCCCTGATAGTAATAGGTTTGTATATCGTGTAAGATATATGGGTAAGTTTTACACAGTTTTAGATGGAAAAAGAGATAATATGAAAGGGTTTGATGATATTAGCTTATTCAGATTTAGCCCCGATAGCAAAAGATTTGTCTATATTGGTATAAAAGGCGAAAAGAAATACGTCATTCTAGACGGGAAAGAAAGCGAACCATTTGATCACATTGATTTTGTCGCCTTTGATTCTACTAGTAATAAGTTTGTCTATCGAGCTAATATTGGTGGGAATTGGGATGAAGCTAAAGACTCCTATACAGGTGGTGAATGGTATATGGTAGTTAACAATGAGAAGAGTAGTCCATATGATGAAATGTCTAATCTTGTCTATCTAGAGAATGGCAACTTTTTTGCCATTGGAAGAAAAGGAAGAGATATTTATTCTATAGAAAAATAATCTAGAGAGGAGAAATATCATGAAAGAAGAAAAATTTTTGGGTGGTATAGGAGCTATTCTCTATGTACTAGGTTTTATCCCTAATATTGGTATTTATCTTGAGATTATAGGATTAATCCTAATACTTGTTGCCATCAGTAAATTGGCTAAGAGATTCAATAACAGAGAAATCTATAGCAAGTTTCTTATTGGTTTTATCGCTGGTGTAATAAGTGCTATACTTATCTTTATTTCTGTTGGTGTGTTAATTATAGAAATACTTGGAGAAATTACTGGGATGGCTTCGGAGTCTACACTTTCAAAAATGAGTGGAAGTTTTATATTGATGTTAATTGCCGTTTATGTTCTCTCTATTTTAAGTGCCTATAATTGGAGAAAAAGCTTTAACATTATATCTTCTTATACCAATATCGGACAATTTAATACAGCTGGAAATCTTTTATTCTGGGGAGCTATCACTTCTATAATACTCGTAGGGATACTAATTGCTTTTATAGGTAGTATCTTCTTAGCTGTAGCATTCTTTAATCTACCAGAAAAGGAAATATCAGATGGGAAGGATATTCTGTCCTGACTGTGTCTTAGAAGTGGATGAAATTGATGGTAAGTGCCCCTACTGTGGATATGTATTCAGTCCGGAGGAGAGAAAAGAATTTGCAGTAAAAGATACTAGCACTTCTAGTAAATCCACTGGAGAGGGTTTAAATATAGGATGTGGAATTATTATAGGTATCTTTTTTCTAATCTTTTTGCTTATTTCTTTTCTATCCTGTGGATGTTAAAAAAGACCTTTATAAAACCTATACATCAAAAATCCACCAAGTATGGCAGTAGTCATATTTATAGAAAATACTCCTATTGCCCCGAAGAACGAGTAGAGAGTTGCACCTAGAAAGGGACCTAATACTCCTCTTATACCAACAAATGTAGAATGTAATGCCATATAACTAGCTATCTCTGTCTTCGGTGCAATGTTCATAATTGTATTTATAACGCTTAGGTCAACTCCAGCATTAGCTATTCCGCTTACTATAGCTGAGCATATTACAAACAGATACATAGGTTTTATAGAAGCCAATAGATAGCCAAGTGGAATGAAGAAATCTAAGAAAAATACTAAGGCAAGAGCGTGAATTGGATTTTCTCTATCTATATATCTTCCCCAAAAGATATAAGAAATAGCAGATACGCCAGAGGAGATAGTAGAAATAAAACCAATCTGTAGAGAAGTAGCTTTAAGTCTATCCACAAGAACAATAGGATATATAGGACTTGATAACCAGTTACCAACACCATACATAAAAAATATGGCTAAATAAATGCCAAATTGTTTATCTAAAAATGGAATAGCTAATATAGACTTGATGGGAACGTAAGAATTAGTGGAAACAATATCATGTTGTTTCAGTTTTATCTTGCTAAATATCAGACTGGAAATAATACCAAATATTGCACCAAAAAAGAACGTCCATTTAAAACCAATTGAAGATATAAGCTTTCCAGCTATAGGGGTAGTTATTATTACTACTAAACTATTAACCATCCTTACTATTCCCATAAGTCTAGCCCTTAAAATATCTGGATATATGGCTCTTATAACTTCTACATAGGCTGGGGTTGATATACAGGAGATAATTTGATAAATGAGTATAATAACGAGAAATAGAGTAATAGAATTTACAATTGGAGTAAAAAGAAATACACTTCTGGCAAAGGCTCCAGGGAGAACCACCATTTTAAGTTTATCTTTTTTATTCCTAATTATATATCCCCAATAGAAGGTAAAAAGCTGGCCAATTCCAGATGTGGAGGATATAATTGATAAATGAAAAGGAGAAGCAAAGAAGTATCTTCTAGCTATTACACCAAAGAACGGAGTAGTAAAAGCAAGAAAGACACCAACAAAAATAGTGGAAAGTAAGTCTTTTTTAAAAGAGTCTCTTATCTTATGCATCTATATCTTCTTCGATCTTTTCTATTATACGAAAATTTTCCTCTCCTAGCTTATTAATTTTCCTTTCAGGGATTGAAAGAACTTCTAGTTTATAAGAGTATTTACCTATCTTAAGATCTATTATATCCCCCTCTTTTATTATTCTTCCAGCTTTACCCTTTGTCCCATTTACTAAAACCAAGCCTCTATCACATAACTCATTCGCTACTGTACGTCTTTTTATCAAACCAGATGTTTTTAAAAATACATCTAATCTCATTTTGTTATATCTACATAATAGACAATGTCCGCGGTAGATTTTAACTCTTGGATCCAATTAGAATATTCGTTCTGAACAATGTCCTCTATATACCTTTCTTTGACCTTATCCTTTACCTCCTCAAATGTTACTGATCTAGCAGATTTCTTATCTAGGACTTCTGCTATCTCATAACCAAAAGAGGTCTTTATTATCGAAGTTCTCTCTCCCGCATTAAGTGAAAATACTACTTTTTCTAACGCAGGGTCAAGGACACCTCTAGCTACCCAACCTAATTCTCCACCTTGAGTATTAGTAGCGGTATCTATAGACCTCTCTTTAGCTAATTTACTAAAATCAGTCCCCTTCTTTAGGTCATCTTCAATCTGTTGAGCTTCCTCTAACGTCTTAACTAATATATGCCTCAGCTTTACCTGTTCTTTCTCATCGAATGAGCTTTTGTTTTTATTGAAGTAATCAAGTAGCTCCTTATCAGACACGGTCTTATTCTTCATCATAATCTTTTCTGCTAACAGTCTAGGAACAAGTTGTTTCTTTAAAGACTCCTCAGTCAAACCATATAGAGATAAAAAGGAAACAAATTTCTCTTGAGAGCCAAAGGAATCTCTAAGTTGAGATATTCTATCTTCAATCTCCTTATCAGAGATGGATATACCCTCTTCTTTTGCCTTCTGAGTAATTAATTTACTCTCGATAAGCCAATCTAGGACATTTTTACCTCCTTGGTCCATTACTGCAGATATAAATTCATCTTTCTTGATTACTTCTCCGTTAACTGAAACTAGCGCTGTTTTAGAAGGTGAATTAAACCAAATATAGATAAATATATTCGAAGCAATTAATAATCCTATAACTATTCCAAGTATCCAAAACCATTTACCACTAAAGGTATGTTCTTTATGAATCTCTTGAGATTGGTTTTCTTGATTTTCTATTGTCATCAGTACTTTACCTCCTATTCTTCCTTTTCCCAACCAAAGAAGTCAGATATAGACTCAGAAATGCTTAACTTAGCCTCACCAGAAAGCTCATTAACACCCTCCAAAATAAATAGGGATGTGACAGGAATAGAAAATGCTTCCCTTACCTTAGGAGAACCCAAAATGAGTATCCCTACCCCAACCACCTGAGCATTAAACTCTTTTAATAGTGCTATAGCTCCTCTTACTGTTCCTCCCCCTCTCAAAAAGTCATCTATAAATATAGCCCTTTCTCTTCCCTCAAGAGCCTTCCTACCTAGAGTCATTAGTTGGACCTTCTGAGTAGAGCCTGATATGTAATTTATAGATACAGTAGGTCCCTCTGTTGGTCTATTTTCTCTCCTTATAATAACGAGAGGTAATCCCATATATCTGGCAGTCATTATAGCGGTAGGAATTCCTTTAGTCTCCATAGTAACTATCACGTCTGGACTTAAGCTATTGAATACGGTAGCAAAGATCTCACCGAACTTAGATGTGATGCTTGGATGATTAAAAAGATCAGTGGTATAGAGAAAACCACCTGGAAGGACTCTCCCTTTTTCCTCTAATCTTTCTTTAATTCTTTTAAGAAAAACCCTTGCTTCATTTGAGCTTATTATAGGAACAAACCTAATGCCACCACCTACCCCTGAGCTACTCTGTACCTCACCTGTTCCCCAAGCTTCTACAGCCTCCCTTATCAGCGAAAGATCCTCACTTATGGTAGAACGAGCTATCTTATACTTTTCTGCCAACTCATCTAAGGAGATAAGTTCTCCTGATCTCTTTACAAGTTCCTGCGATAATATAATTAATCTCTCTTGTCTAGATAACCTGCTTGCCAAGTCTCTCCTCCACAAACTCTAGCTGTAGTTGATTATCAACATCAAAACTTACCTCAGGATATTCTGTTAAAACAGCTTGCACTTTTCCGCCTAATATCTTAGAAGCCCTTGCTTCTAAGATAGGGATATCAAGAGTTCCAGTCATATATCTTATTATTCCTGTAAGACCAAAGATCTTTGCCAGAAAAAGAGGATTTTTTCTATTAGAAATTATCCTCTCTAAAAGTTTTTTCTTAGCTAGCACCTTGGAAGGATTAACTAAGATAAGGTTTCCTCCATTAAAGGTACCTTCCTTAAGTCTAACGTATGTCCTATGAGCATGAGGAAATAACCTCTCTAGATTCTCTTTTCTTACAAAAGAATAGCAAAAGATAGCGGACCTATCACACTTAGATAAGAAATCATCTATCATATATGATTTAATTAATGGAATATCAGAAGTTAATATAAGTACTTGAGGTTCATCTCTAAAGAATTCCAAAGCTTTCATCACATTCAGAAATAGACTGCCAGAATCTGGGATAGTGTAGTCTACATTTATAGATATTTTCGAGAGTACTTCTAAATCTCCTATATATAGGATTTTATCTACAAGTTTAGATTCTCTTAAAGCATCTAAAACATACGAAACCATAGGTCTGCCAAATACTAGCAAGGCACTTTTACTAGTGCTACTTTGGTAGTTAAAAGTTTTTAGACTCTCTCTTCCTCCCCCAGCCATAACTATAGCTTTATACATTAATTAACCCTCTAGCTAACTCTACACTAAAGGCTCTGAGCTTAAATTTTTCCCTCAATATCTTGGCAAGTCTATCACATCTCTCTTTATCCTCTTGTAGAGAGAACAATGTTGGACCACTACCAGAAAGAGCTATATTCTCTATCCCTAAGGACTCCAATATATCTTTTGCTTCTTTTACCTTCGGTATCTTTAAAACAAGACTGGCAAACCTATTAAAGAGAAACCTATTTAAATCCTTTATATCTACTATTCTGTTACTTTTATTCAGTATATTCAATAATATTGAAGGAATCCTGAAAGGATAAAGAGGAACCACAATATTTTTATAAGCCCAATGAGTAGATATCTCAACGTCAGGAACCACAACTAATACAGGAATACCTTCAAGTGGAGGAAGAGGTGTTATCTCTGTTCCCTTTCCTCTTGCTATAGCGGTTCCTCCATAGAAGAAAAATGGAACATCGCAGCCGATACTAGAAGCTATCTCTAATAAGATAGAATTCAATATGTCTATGCCACACATAATAGCCATAGCTATCAAAACAGTAGCAGCATTACTACTCCCTCCGCCCATCCCGCTAGCAAGTGGAATATTTTTTTCAAGACTAATCTTTACACCTTCAGATATCCAACCAAACTTTTCTATAAAAAGCTTAGCTGCCTTATAAGCTAGATTTCTCTCATCTGTAGGCAGAGAAGAGAGGTTAGAAGAGACAAAAATACCTGGTTTATCAGATGGCTCTACCTCTATCTTATCAGATAGAGATATAGTTTGCATGATACTCTCTATCTGATGATAACCATCTGATCCCTTTCCAATTATCTCTAAATATAGATTAAGTTTAGCCAGAGAAAATAGTTTCATATATTCTTCTTGAGAGACTCAAAAATTCTTCCAAGGATAAAGTCTCTCCTCTTCTTCTAGGATCAATTCCTAGAGATTGCAATATTTCAATAATTTTCTCTCTTTCTAGACCTAAGTCTAGTAAGACATTCTTTAACATCTTACGTCTACTGCTAAAGGCGGACTTAACTACCTTCATAAAAAAATCCTTCTCGATGTCCTTATTTTCAGTTTTTTCTAACTCTACTACTACGCTATCCACTTTTGGTACCGGATAAAAACATTCTTTAGGTATATCAAAAAGTATCTTTACCCTATGATTATACCATACAGCCAAAGTTAATACACCATAGTCTTTTGTACCAGGCTTAGCTGTCAATCTTTTCCCAACTTCTCGTTGAAGGGTAAAGACCGCTCTTTTATAATTCCAACGTTCGCTTAAATTTCCCAAAAGAATCCCAGATATGTAATACGGAATATTTCCAACTATTAAATCAAAGAAGCGATCGCTCTGAAATTTTAAAATATCTCCATGTATGATATTAACGTTATTAAAATCTCTTAGTCTTTCTTTCAGAAGATAGATACTAGAAGGATCAATCTCTACAGCCCAAACCTCTCTACTCTTTTGAGCAAGAAAAAAGCTTAACTCTCCATGACCCGAACCGATCTCTAAGATCACTTCTTTTCCAGTTAGATTTAAAGAATCTATAATCTTCTTAAGAATTGATTTATCTCTAAGATAATGCTGTCCTAGAGATTTTCTAGGTTTAATCGAGTATATATACTCTAACCTTTCTGACACCAAAATTTATTGCCTCTCTATATGTATCAAAACCAAGGTCTATTTTGAGACCTTTTATAGCTCTACCGACATCTCCTGCTATAGCATAACCGTATCCCTCTATATAGAGCTTCTTCCCTAAAGGAATTACAGAAGGGTCAACAGCGACAACTCCATAACCTGCCCTTAAACCAATTGATGTATAGCCATCAGCATATCTTCCACAGCTTCTAGGGCCAGGGTCGTAGGCGGTTGCTATCATATCAAGATACGGTTTTCCTGCAAATTGACCTCTAGAAGCAAGCATATAACCTCTACCAACATAAACTATCTGAGGTTTAGGCTTAGAAACAATTACCTCTTTAAATTTCTGCTTGTCTAATATCTGATTACCTCTTTTATATATCCTCCAATATACCTCAAGCTCTCCTGGTTTGCCTGGTTCAGTTCTTGTTGCTCCATAGGGAATAGATGTAGTATATTGTCTGTAAATAGCAAACGGAATCTGCCTTTTTTCTTTCACTAGATACCATTTAGCCAAAGCCAGAGAAAACTTTTTGTCATAAGAGACCCGTATTTTAGCAAATTTTAGAGAGATATTCTCCTTATCTGTAGCGACCTTTGCCCTTTCAGAGATATAAAAAAACTCTTTATTTCTTAGAGAATTTCTTATTTCATTAATATTTTCTATTCGAACACTCAAAAGAGAAAATTCATAAAATAAAAAAATAAAAGCAAATGCAATAAGAAAAACAATTAAAAGATCCTTATATCTAAGCTGTTGTGAAATTTTATTCACCCCTTTCAAACAAAAACAGCCCGGCAGTGGCCTACTCTCCCATAGGGTCTCCCCTACAGTACCATCGGCGCTGGAGGGCTTAACTTCCGTGTTCGGGATGGGAACGGGTGTTTCCCCTCCGCTCTTTTACCACCGAGCCTTATCAATAACCACACCTTC
>JAOACC010000109.1 GCA_026418035.1 bacterium | reverse complement strand
AGTCTTTAATAACAGTTAACAAAAACTTTAATGAAATTTAAATAAAATTTAACACCAAGTTAATCTTCCTAGATTATTTTTAAGATAGAAAATCTTTTTGGAGGTGATTTTATGGAGGATTTAGTAAAGAAAGGTTCTCTCTGGTCAATTCTTTTGGCTTTTTTAACGAATCTTTTTGTCCTTCCTACAGAAAAATCTCTTGCTAAGATGGTCATAAGTGTTCCAAACGTTAAAATTGCGGTCTTCTCTGACCCACACTATTTTAGTCCAAAACTTCTAGTAAAAAGAGGTTCTGCTTTTGAAGAATATTTAAGCAAAGATAGAAAAATGATAGCGGAAGGGCCAGCAATCTTAGAGTCAGCTCTAAAGGCTATAAAAGATACAGATGTGGATATTGTTTTAATTCCTGGAGATCTAACAAAAGATGGGGAAGAATGGAGCCACTTAGAATTTGCAAGCCTCTTATGGGAACTAAAAAGAGTTGGTAAAAAGGTCTATATAATAAATGGTAACCACGATGTAAACAATGCATCCTCCTTTAAATACGATGGAGACAAAGTTGAGAGGGTAAACAGTGTTACGCCAGAAAGGTTCAGGGAGATCTATAGAGAATATGGTTATGGAGAGGCTATCAGTACTGACCCTAATTCTCTAAGCTACGTTGTAGAACCAGTTCAAGGGTTTAGAATAATAGCTATGGACCCCTGCAGATACAATCCAAAGGCTACTACCGGTGGAGGGTTCTCTAAGGAGACATTAAACTGGATTTTATCTCAAGTTTCTATAGCAAGAAGAGAGGGGAAATTTATAGTCGGTATGATGCACCATGGGTTACTTGAACACTTTGATTCCCAAAAGAATCTATTCAAAGAATATGTCATAGATGATTATGAGACTGTAGCATCTAGACTAGCAGAAGCTGGACTAAGGATAGTTTTTACAGGTCATTTCCATGCTCAAGATATAGTTAAAAGGACATTTTCCAATGGCTACTCTCTGATAGATATAGAAACCGGCTCTCTAGTAACATCTCCATCCCCCTATAGGATAGTAGAAATAACAGAGAATAAAATGTATATACGGTCTTACAGAGTTGAGAGCATAAACTACAATACAGGTGGGAAATCCTTCCAAGAATATGCTAGGGATTATCTAAGATTTGGTATAGATGGAGCTATTTATCAGACATTTACTTCAGTCATAGCAAATCAGGGTTTTGCAAAAGATGAGGCGATAAAATTAGCTAAAGATTTACTAGACTCAAAATTAGATTCCAAGACATCTATAAAAGACCTAGTTATTGATGCAATTATATCTCACTACGCAGGAGATGAAAGATTAGATCCAAAATTAAAATCTATCCTAGAGTCAATGAGAGCAAATATAAATCCCCTAAAAAGACTTATAGCTTCTACTCTCCTATCACTATATACTGATCCATCTCCAGCAGATAACGATGTAATATTAGATTTAAGTGAACTCTATGTATATGATTATACAGATATCCTAATAAGAACAATATCTGTAACACCATATGGGTATCAGGTGTATGTATAGGATGAAAAGAGCAATAACCCCAATTTTATTTCTCTTTCCAGCTGTTTCTTTAGTTATGATATTTATAGTTTATCCAATATTCTATAGCTTCTATCTGAGTTTACACTCCTGGGATATGATTAGTCCAAATAGAATATTTGTTGGCTTTAAAAATTATGCAAAACTAATTCGAGATAGAATGTTCATAAATGCTCTAAAAAACACACTAATTTTTACTATATATACCGTTCCTACTCAGATTATATTAGCTCTAGGCTTAGCAATTTTACTTAACCAGAAACTAAAGGGAATAAGTATATATAGGGCTATATTCTTTTCCCCAGTAGTTACATCTATAGTAGCCATTTCAGCTGTGTGGATGTGGATATACCATCCAAGTCTTGGTTTAATAAATTATTTCTTCAGAATTTTGGGAATTAATCCAGTAAATTGGCTTGGAGATCCAAAGACAGCCCTCTTATCTGTCAGTATTATGAGTATCTGGAGAGGATTAGGAAGGACCGTAGTAATTTTCTTAGCTGGCTTACAAGAGATACCGAAAGAGATGCAAGAATCTGCTCAAATTGAAGGAGCTTCTAATTGGCAGATATTTAAATATATAACATGGAAACTTTTATCTCCTACTACCTTCTTTATTCTTGTAGTATCTACTATAAATGCTATGCAAGTCTTTACTCAGATTCATGTTATGACTCAAGGTGGACCAGCCGGAGCTACCGAAGTTATAGTATACAATCTCTACTATAGAGGATTCCAATTATTCCAGATGGGATATGCATCTGCTATAGCATATGTTCTATTTGCCTTTATCATAAGTTTAACATTAATGCAGAAATATATGCTTAATAGGTGGGTGTTCTACTAGATGGGATATAAATCAAGGTTAGTAAAAAAGATACTAATTCACTCCACACTTTTTACACTTTCAATCTTAATAGCAATACCATTTATATGGATGATATCTACATCCTTTAAAAATATAGAAGAAGTTCTCTCACTACCACCAACATGGATACCAAAGAGATGGGTCTTTAGAAACTATTTAGATGCGGTAAGATTTGTTCCCCTTGGTAGATTCTTCTTAAATAGCGTTGTAGTATCTAGCATTACAGTTATCTCTCAACTAACAGTTTGCTCTATGTCCGCATATGCATTTTCGATCCTAAAGTTCAAAGGACGTGATATTTTATTCTTTATTCTTCTCTCTACAATGGCTATTCCAGGGGAGATTACACTAATTCCTACCTTCTTACTTATTCGTAACATTGGTTGGATGAATACATATCAGGGTATAGTAGCTCCTAGCTTAGTTAGCGTCTTTGGCATATTCCTTTTAAGGCAATTCTTTATGGGGATTCCTAAAGAGCTAGAAGAAGCTGGAAGAATAGATGGAATAACAGATTTTGGGCTTTTAATAAAGATCATATTACCACTATCTAAACCGGCACTTGCTACCCTCTCCCTGTTTGCATTTTTAGATAGCTGGAATAGTTATATGTGGCCCCTTATAGTTACAAATCGTATCGAGATGAGATTGGTTCAGGTAGGTCTTAGATACTTTATTAACGATGAGTTAGGAAATAACTGGGGAGGACTTATGGCTATATCAACTCTAATAATAATTCCAACACTAATAGTATTTCTACTTTCCCAGAGATACTTTATAGAGGGAATTAAAACTAGCGGAATAAGAGGATAAAGGAGGTATATGAAGAAATGTTTAAAATTTCCTTAATTAGTCTTTTAATTGGTATTTTTCTTGTATCTTCCAGTTTATCATCTATTGGGCAGGCACAGTCTAAGATAAAAATAGTCTTCTGGACAACTCTTCCAACAGGCGGATATCTAAGTAGATGGATAAAGGAATTTGAAAGCCAATACCCAAATATTCAAGTCGAACAGCAGTTTATAAGTAATAGTTATGATGAAATGGCTGAAAAGGTATTGGCTAGTATAGCTGGTAAAGCTACCCCTAATGTGGCACAGGTAGGACAGAGGCATGGTATTCCCCAATATGTTGATAGTGGTGCGCTACTTCCTGCAGGAAGCATGTTAGATAAAAACGACATATCAGATATACTTCCAGGACTCTGGAGTAGATATACATATAAGGGTAGATTTTGGGCTGTGCCGTTTGCATCTAGTACCCCAGGACTCTGGTATAATAAGAATCTCTTTCGTAGAGCAGGATTAAATCCTAACAGAGCCCCTAAAAACTGGGAAGAGCTAGTTAGTTTTGCTAAAAGATTAACATCGGATACAAACGGTGATGGTAAGATTGATCAATGGGGAATTGGGTTTTCTGAAGATGTCCCTTGGTATTATAGACCTATGGTAATACAGAATGGCGGAGTTATATTTGATAAAAACACTGGTAAACCGATGATAAACTCTAAAGAAAGTATAGAGACGCTTCAATTCTTCCAAGACTTAGTATTTAAGTATAGGGTAATGCCGCCCCTACAACACAATAGTTCAGCTAGAGATTTTGTAAATGGACTTTATGGTATGCTCTATCGATCAACATCAGTAAGGGTATCTTTAAAGAAAGAAGTTGGGGATAGATTTGAGCTTGGACTTGGATTTTTACCTGGTAAAAAGAGAGTGGCGGTAGGTGTTGGTGGTAACGCCCTTGTTTTATTTAAGAGTACACCAGAAAAAGAAGATGCTTCACTAAAATTAATTAAATTCCTTACCGATACAAGAAGGACAGTAGAAATGGGGCTTGAGACAGGATACGTTGCAGTAAGAAAAAGCGCCCAGAAACAATCTGAGATAATAAACCTTAGAAAGAATGACCCTATAGCAGATACTATATATAAGCAAATTGATTACATAAAAGATAGTGGTATAAATCCTGGAGATGCTTTATTTTGGAGAGGAATACTACGTGGTATAGAAGAAGTGGAAACTTCTCCTGATATTTCGCCGAAGATGATACTAGATAATCTCCAACAGGAGATTTTAGAATTCTTAAATAATTATGGAAGGAGGTAACTTTTTGTGAAAAGGCTTTCAGGTTACTTTGTCTCACTAATATTGATTGCTATGCTCTTGATGAGCATAGCACCGGTCTCTTTTTCTCAGGAGGCTAAATTCCATAAACAGTATAACACACCTACAGATTACTATAAGGCTACTGG
>JAOACC010000094.1 GCA_026418035.1 bacterium | reverse complement strand
GTTGCCAGATAAAGACCTAATATATAAGAATCCTGTCTACGCAGATAATTTTGCTATTATTATGATTCTTAATGGGACATTAAAAGGAGTCACTAAGTAGTTCTTAATAAAATCAGCTAATTCTGTGGAGGTGTTGTAAAGCAGAATTGGTCCAGAAATATTGGGATGCTATAGGTATAAAGACCGCTATAGATACTGTGAGCGGTGCACTCTGGTGGCCTAGAGTTAGTGCAAGTGAATATCATATAATAGCCTATGAGGTTGACTATACTACAGGAAGATACTTCTTAACGTATTCCCGTAGCTTTATACCAAATGCCAGTTCTACTTATTGGGCTCCATTGTGGGGTCTATGGTATGCTTCTGGAGGTAAGGCTGAAGGAGCGGAAAAGCCTACAGGTGATGCTCTTAAGTTGATAGCTCTATTCGATAAGATAAAGGTCACTACTGATGAAAAGCAAAGGGCTAAACTAACAGAAGACGCCTTAGTGTTATGTGCTAGGAATCTCTTTGCTATTCCTACCATAGCAGGTTATCCTGCTCCCTGTGTAGTGAAGAATAACTTTAAAAATGTCCCTAAGAGTGCAATATACGCCTATCCACTTTTGTCACCTGGTTATCTAAACCTAGAACAGTTCTTTATTAAAGAAACCAAGTAATTAATAGGGGATGGCGAAAGCCATCCCCATTGATATTTGTTTTTATTAAGAGATGATAAATCTCTTATTAATATCCTCTAGCTCTCTTGCAATATCTATCAGCTTCTTAATATTGGAATTTATATCTTCCATTGTAGCGGTCATCTCTTCCACTGCTGCTGAGACCTCCTCAGAGGATGCTGCATTCTCTTGTGCTATAGCAGCTATACTCTGAATAGAATCTGATATCTTTTTCCCATCATCTACCAGACTAATTACTCCAGAATTTATCTCCTGTATCATATTACTTATCTTGGCATTAGCTTGAGAGATGCTATTAAAGGTTTCTGTTACGTTGGAACCAATCTCAACCTGGGTAGATATGGTCTTCACTGCCTCATTAGTGCTCTGCGCTGCTAGCGTTATTCTATTTCTTATCTCATCTATAAACTGAGATATCCTTTGTGCACTCTGATTAGATTCTTCTGCTAATTTTCTTACCTCATCTGCCACGACTGCAAAACCACGTCCTGCCTCTCCAGCCCTCGCCGCCTCTATTGCCGCATTTAATGCTAACAGGTTAGTCTGAGAACTTATATTCATTATTGTCTCTACAATACGTCCTATCTCCCCTGCTGTCTGTTCTAACTCATTCATTACTGTAACAATAGAATTTGTTGCCTCTGTAGTTTTTGTAAAACCTTTATTGAGTTCATCCACAACTTTTTGCCCCTGTTCTGTAAGTCTTACCGCATCCTGAGTTGTTTTTTCAACCACCGATGCATTTTGTGAGAGCTCCTCTATCTTTCTACTCATAACCTCTACCGCATTAGATGCTAGTGTGACATTGTTTGCAGTCTCTTGAGCACCAGTAGCAACGCCTTGAACTGTACTTGATATCTGCTGCATCGCCATAGAAGATTGCTCAACACTACTATTTATAGAATTAGCCAACTTCTCAAGTGTTTCAGAAGATACCTTTGACTTAGATAATATAGACCTTAGATTTCCTAACATTATATCTATCTCATTACCTAATTTTCCAATCTCATCATTTGAATTGATCTCTATCTTTTCTATACCTAGGTTGCCATTAGCGATATCAGTCACTACCTTAAGCAATTTGTTTATTGAGCTTCTTATTCCGCCTGTTATAAGTAAGCCTATAAGTAGAGTTAAAACTAGCGCTACAATAAATATAATAATTAATACCATAGCTTTTGTTCTTAGGTATTTCTCCTGCATGTTTGACCATTCTTCTGCACCCTTATCTATAAGTTCCCCTATCACATTTAAATCCTCTCTAGCGGTATCAAACTCTTCCTGCCACTTTTTTAGTGTATCAGATGAGATACTTTTACCTGCTTTTACTTGGGCAATAATAAAGTCAGAAGTCTGTTTCCAGGTATTTATATGATTTTGAAAGACGGAGTAGGTATCGAAGATATTCTTACCTGAAGAATCCTTGTAAATACTCCACCTATCCCTATGCGTACTCATCCTTTCTAAGGCTTTAGATGTCCTGTCCAATACCTGTGAGAGATTACTGTTATAATCATCTATCAGCTTGCTACTAGGATTATTTGTGTAGACAATCTCTTGTAATGCGGTAAGTGCTTGATAGAAGTCTCTATCAGCATTTAAAGTTAGAGAGATACTACTATAAGCTTCCTTGTAGAGAGCTTCTATAAGATTAGATGTTGAACTACTTAGAGTAACATAAGAAAAGATACCAACTGCTATTATACCTACTAGAGGTATAACTAGATTTAAGAATAACTTACCACCTATGGACATCCTTCTTAACATAATCCTCCTCCTCTTATAAATTAGATATGTTTATAATTATATCAGAGGGCCTAAGAAAAAACTTTTTAAATTGCATTTATAAAACCTTTTGCATATTCGTAGACCTTTTAGTCTTCTATCTCCTAATATCTAAAACTTCTTCAAAGATAGATAAGATAAAAGATATCTCTTCTATAAGATTACTTAAAGACTCATCCTCCTTAGAGAGGATATTTTTAACTTTATCAAAGAGTTCAATTATATACCCTTAGACCTAAGATATCTAATCATACTCCATAATAGATATCTTCCTGCGGGACTATGCTCTAAGCCTTCTGCCTGGTCTCCTAGTCCTCCGTTAAACCTTAGTGTAGTTGCTATTAGCGTTCCCTTTCCTATATTTGCCTCTATGATATAATGGTCCAATACATACATTCTTGTATCTAATCTTGAAAACATACTCCTAGCATTATATTCTTTTATTACATCTCTAGGAAAGACCCTATCTGTAGCCAGAGAATACCACTGTTCTATAGATAACCCATGTGGACAGAATCGCTTCATAACTGGATGGTCAAATAATACCTGAATAGATTCTCTAAAGAATGGCTTATGGTTTACTTTTAATTTACCTTCTTCTGGCTGTACATATAAGACTTTAGATCCTTTATAAATAGTATCTAGAATGTCTTCTTCTAAATCTGTAGAGACAAATATATCTCCTTCTAGATCAAAGATTTCTAGCCTATCTATGTTAACATTAGGATAAACCCAGATAAACCAATAATTTTCTATCAGTCTACCGTTGTTATCTAAAGAGACTTCTAATGTGAGCCTCTTTGGTGTTTTTACATTCGGAACCTTAAACTCTATAATATCTATCTCTTCAACATCCCCAGGACGGATAGTTCTCTTTATAACCTCTTCTTTAGCATAAAAGACTGTGTTATTACTATCTTTTACTAGACACCTAAGTCTTGGCACCTTTATCTTTTTATCTCCAAAGTGGCTTAGTATAATATGTGCCCTTACCCATGAACCTCCTGAATAGTTAAATCTATCCCACTCTACAAGTCTATCTCCACCATTTACCCACCTTCTCTTATTATCCCAGCCTATAGATAAGACTGTATCATTATTTATCTTTAAGAAATTTTCCCCACCGAATTTTTTCTCCATAAAGTCGTCAAATACACCACTTGTAGTAATTGGAGTATCTCTCATACCTGTAATTACATAACCAGATATCCTCTTATAACTTCTTACTAATTCAAGAACCATCTTTCTATAAGAGAAAGCCTTCTCTTTTGAAGATTCTACAAGTTCATCGAGTCTATATAGAAGTCCTTCTTCTTTTAGTTTTTCATACTGATTTTTATAATCTATCTGCCAATCTATTCCAATCTTGGGTTTATCTAAGTAAAATGGATCTTGTCCATATCTTTCTCTTAACCTAATAATGTCCCTAACTGTGTCAAAGTCGCAGAATTCACCAAATAACCAGGGTTTTTTCTCTCTCCAAGATGCGCCAAATCTGTCTATCAGGTCTCTATAGAAGTGTGGATCAGTATAGAAGTGATAATCATAAAAATCTCCATACTCCTTCAGTAATCCTCCATAGCATTCTCCAGAACCACTATTATCTTTTATAAGACCTCCGTTAATATTATCTTTTACAGCATAGAAAAGTTTCTTTATAAATTCTTCATCGACATCTCTATTTAATTCACAGCCTAAAGTCCATATAACTATGGATGGATGATGGTGAAGATTTTTGGCTATCGCCCTATATTGTTTCAATGCATTTCTCTTGAACTCATATGTAACCCTTGGTAGCCACATGGGAAGCTCTTGCCATATGAGCATTCCCTCTCTATCTGCAATCTCAAAATAGTCTTTAGGTGGAACAAAGAGGCAAAATTTTATAAGATTAAAACCAAGGCTCTTAAGTTCCCTTATTTCTTTTAAAATTGTCTCTCTATCTGGATTTGGGCTTAAACTCTCTGGATACCATCCCCAATGGAGTATTCCTCTAGGATAGATTGGAGATTTGTTCAATAGGATTTCATATCCATCATAGGTTATATCTCTAAACCCAAATGTTGTTTTATACTCATCTTTTAATACACCATCTTTATACAGTCTTATACGAAGTGTATAGAGGTTTGGATTTTCAGGGGACCAGTTTTTTGCCTCTTCTATAGTTAGATTAAACTGGGCAGAAAAGTCGGTAGTATATTTTTGAGTTGCTACAACTTCTTCTCCATCTAGGATATCTAGAACTAGTTCTACTTTCATACCCCTAAGATTAGTATTAACCTTTACATATACGTTTAATTTTCGGTTTTTATTGGTTCTAATTGATACATCTTCTATAAATATATCTTCTTTTAAGAAAAATTCTACAGGTTGCCATATCCCACCAAATGGTGCATATACATCAGGTAAAAAACCTGCTAAACTCTCCCTCAATGGTAGATACTTACCCGGCTTAACAACTTTTACTAGAAGCTCATTCTCCTCTTTTAAAGGCTTTTTAATTTCTATAGTAAACGGGTCCCATATGCCTAGATGTTCCTCTATACGAACCCCATTGAGCCATATCTTACAATATGCACTTACCCCATTAAACCTGATAAACGCTCTTTTACTATTTATAACTTCTAGTTCCTCTTCTTTTAATCTAAATATCTTTCTATAAGTTCCCACACCCTCGATGTTTACATCTATCCCTTGACTTTCCCAAGAAGCTGGAACAGATATCTTTTCCCAAGATGGACCTACTACTTTAGTATAGAATTTCTCTATAGGGGTTATCTGAAAATCCCAATATCCGTTTAAGTCTATCATTTTTCTCCCCTGTATTTAATTGTTGGTTCTATTATACTATAATATATTGACTTGGAGTTAACTCCAATAAGTATACTCTTTATTGAAAAAATAGGTAAGGAGGGCTTTAAATGAAGTACAGAAGGCTTGGAAGAACAAATATAGAGGTCTTTCCCATAGGATTTGGTGGAATCCCTATACAGAGGGTAGATGAAGAGAATGCTATAAAGGTGATAAGGAGAGCTATCGAGCTTGGAATCAATTTTATAGACACAGCAAGAGGCTACAGGGACAGTGAGATAAAAATTGGAAAGGCAATAAAAGGCTTTGACAAGAGAATCTATCTAGCGTCAAAATCTTCAAACAGGACTAAAGATGGTATCTACGAAGACGTAAAGACTAGCTTAAAGAATCTAGGAGTGAACAAGATAGATATCTATCATCTACATGGGGTAAATGATAAAGAATCTTTTAATAAGGTCTTTTCTCCAGATGGGGCTTATTATGGTCTTTTGAAGGCAAAAGAGGAAGGTCTTATTGATTTTATAGCTGTATCTAGTCATAGCACTGATCTCTTAGAAGATTTAATTGCTACCGATAAGTTTGATGTTGTTCAGCTATGTTATAATTTTATAGAGACAAAAGTAGAGGAAAAGGTCTTTCCAATGGCTCTTGAGAGAGATATTGGAATTATTGCTATGAAACCTATGGGAGGAGGGGTATTTACAAATTCGAAACTTGCACTGAAGTTTGCCCTTCAGAAGGAATTTATTGTTCCAGATCCAGGTATGGAGTCAATTAGAGAGGTAGAGGAGAATGTAAAGGTTGCTATGGAACTTTCACCTTTAACAGAGGAGGAGTGGAAAGAGATAGAAAGAATGAGAGATGAGATGGGAGCGACATTCTGTAGAAGATGTGACTATTGTCAGCCATGCCCTGAGGGGATTCCTATCTCTATAATTATTAGGGCAGATTCATTTATAAAGAGATTACCAAAAGAAGGGATTGGTAGCGGATGGTTTTATGAGGCGTATTTAAAGGCTCAAAATTGTACAAAGTGTGGAACTTGCCTCCCCAGATGTCCTTATAAGTTACCAATTCCCGATATGGTAGAGAAAAATGTTCAGCTTGTAAGAGAATATTTGGGGGAGTGAAAAGAAGATGAGTAAAAATATCCTTATTGCATATTTTAGTTGGTCGGGAAATACTCGCAAGATTGCAGAGTTGATCCATAGAGAGATTGGAGGAACCCTTTTTGAGATCCAACCCGAAAAATCTTATCCTGGCTCTTATAATGCTACTGTAGAGCAGGCAAAAAGAGAGATTCAACAGGGATATAAGCCTCAGCTAAAGACAAAGATTGATAATATAGAGTTGTATGATACGGTCTTTATAGGTTCGCCAAACTGGTGGAGTACTATTGCTCCACCAGTTGCTACGTTTTTATCAGAGTATGACTTTTCTGGGAAGACTATTATACCGTTTTGTTCTCATGGTGGAGGTGGACAAGGGAAATTAATAAGAGATATATCAAAGTTATGTCCCCAGTCAAAGATCTTAGAACCTTTTATTATCTATGGAAGCGGTGCTGGAGATATTCAGACTAAAGTTTCTGAATGGTTACGTAAGATAGGCTTTTAAGATAATCTAAGGAGGGAAAAATATGACTATTAGAGAGGTAAGTGAGAAGTATGGGCTTTCTCAGGATACACTACGTTATTATGAGAAGATTGGACTAATCCCTAGAATAAATCGTAATGGAAGTGGTATCCGTGAATATACTGAAGAGGACTGTAAATGGATTGAGTTTATAAAATGTATGAGGAATGCAGGTGTTCAGATTGAGGCATTAGTAAAATACGTTGAACTCTTCCAACAGGGAGATGCAACTATTGAAGCTAGAAAGCAGATTTTAATTGAGCAGAGAGACCAACTTATAGCCCGTATAGATGAGATGAAAAAAGCACTAGAGAGGCTTAATGCAAAAATAGAAGCCTATGAGACTAAGATTGTTCCAGCGGAGAAAAGATTGAGAGAAAAGCTTGCTGTCAAATAGATAAGTATTTTTTCAAGATAACGGGATTTAACTATTCCACCTTTGTCTTTTCTATCCACTCTCTAATTAGCTTATAAGCAGTCTTTTTTGCATTGTCGTTAAATATCTCATGATAACTATCAGGGAAGATGTAGCATCTCTTGAGAGGTGAGTTAATTTTATTAAAGATATCTCTTGCAGATTCTGTATCTACTAGATAGTCTTCTCCAGATGCTAGAAGTAATACCGGCGGAAAAAGCTCGTTGAGCTTTTCTCTTAGGATTTTCATATTCTTATCTATCTCCACTACAAACCTGAGAGTAATTCTGTTATTAATTAGGGGGTCATTCCTATATCTATCAGCTACCTCTCTAGAATGACTAAGGTAATCAGGATTAACAACATTAGTTAGATAGAGGGTAGGCATTATAAATGAGAGAAATTTTATTAGGCTAAGTCTTGAAGGAGAGACATCCTTCCACCCAAAGAATGGAGAAGATAAAATCACTGTTTTTGTCTGTTTTATAAACTCTTGATACTCTTGGATAAATCTTGTTACTATAAGTCCTCCCATGCTATGCCCCAATAGATAGAATTCTCTATAGCCTGAGGTGAGTAATATATCATAAAAAGTCTTTAGGTCTAAGAGATAGTTTGAGAAAGACTCTATATCCCCCCTAGGTCCTTCTGAATTTCCATGTCCCCTTAAGTCTGGGACAAATACAGGTAACCCCCAAGAAGAAATTTCTTCTATCATATCTATGTATCTTCCGCTATGTTCTAAGAGTCCATGCACTATAACGAATACTCTTTTACTTTCTAATTCTCCGCTATACCTATAAAATATCTTTGTTCCATCAAAACTAGTAAAAACTGACTCCAATTTATCCACCTCCTCAAAAGCTTATCATACTTAATCTTTATGCCCTATTTTTATCGTTCTTATATTGTAGCATATCTTGCCGTAATTTGACTGCCATTCTTTATTATGTTATATTTTAATTAGATAAAAATGGTTATTAGGAGGTAGTTATTATGAGAAAATTTTTAGACCTACTTTTCTTAACTGTAATACTTTTGATAAGCCTTGAAACTAATACTTTCGCCGGTTATCTAGATAATCTATTTGATATTCAGAAGTTCTCAGGAAATGAACGCTTAATCTCCACAAAAACTTTGGAGCAAACAAGTGGTTGGGTCTCTGTTGAAGGGGTAGTTTATAATTTGGGAGACACCAAATTAAAGAAATATTTAAAACTCTCTGAGATTGATAGTAAACTCTTAACTAAGGATAAATTTATTGGTTATTTAGCCATAACACATTCCGAACTTGAAAAGATGAACAGTAAAAATGCTCCCACCATGGTAGCTGTTAATGGTATTGTTTATGACCTGAGCAATTCAAGGTCTTGGATTGGTGGAGTCCATAAGAATAGACATAATGCGGGCCAAAATTTAACTTACGATATCTTAAAGTTATCACCCCATGGAATAGGAATGATTAAAAGATTTCCAAGTTATGGGGTCTTAGTTTTTACACCTCAAGAACTTTCTAAGTTTAATGGTAAGGGAACAAAAGGATACGTATCAGTTTACGGAATAGTTTATGATGCAACTTACTCAAATAGATTCCAAGGCGGTGAACATTTCGGCCATTCGTTAGGATTAGACCTTACAAGTGAGATACTATTACAACAAGGGCATACTAATTTACTCAGTAGACTATTCTCTATAGGTTTATTAGTCTTTGACGCTAACTCTATAAGAGCCTTTAATGGTAAAAACAGTAAACCTTTTGTTATTGTAGATCGTAAGGTCTATGATGTTTCAAAAAGACCCCAAGGAGTTACTCCGGGAACTGTCACTAATGTTCAGGTAGATAGTGAATGGCTACTTGTAGGGTTTAGGTTAGAGTAAGGAGAGGTAAGGTATGTATAATATATATCCTATTTTAGGTAATATTGCAATGGTATTATTATTTTCGCAGTTAGCGCTTTTTGTTTTTAGAAGAATCTTTAGATACACAAAGAGTAGGTCAAAGAGATTTTCAGCTTTCCTTAAGTTTTTGAGAAGCCTACATATAGCTACTGGAATTTCTCTACTTATAGTAGGGTTGATTCATGGTATCCTTGCGCTCGGAAGATTTCAGCTACACACTGGATGGATTCTTTGGTTTGTTATCCTTTATGCCTTTGTTGGATTTTTGTTAAAGGATCGAATTGGTAGAAAATGGGTTTCTTGGCACCGTATAGCTGGATTTGCTTTGATCGGTCTATTTTTTCTACATAGATTTTTCCCGTGGATAATATGACTCTCGGTAGAAAATAAGAAGGTAGGGGTTCAAGATTTTGAACCCCTATAACTTTGTTATTAAAGCACCATTTTTCATCTACTCGTTTCAACCATAATGCATTTCATAAATGAAAATTCAGCATCTTTCAATCCTTGTGAATACAGTATTATGTCTTCTGACTGGGCACCAGGTTGAAACCAAAATCTCCTGAAGCCTAATTGATAAGCTTTCTTGAGCTCTTCTATTCCTATTTCTGGCGGGACTACAAAGACTATCAGGTCTACATCCTTTGGTAAGAGACTAACATCTTTATAGGTGGTTAATCCCTCAATTATATCGTACTTAGGATTGACCGGTATGACTTGGAATCCCTTTTTGAGTAAGTCTTTTAGAACTATATTGCCAAACTTTTTCTGATCTATAGTAGCACCTACAATAGCTATCTTCTTGATATTACTAAGGTCCATAAGCC
>JAOACC010000081.1 GCA_026418035.1 bacterium | reverse complement strand
TTACCGAAACATTATCTGAGGCAATTTCATATCAAGTATAACCCACAGGCTAATGAGTTAGCTAAGAAAGAGGGTTTTGATTCTTGGGTAAGATTATTCCAGTCAAAAGCTGTAGTTGGATATTTTGATGGTATTCAAAATCCTGAAGCTCCAGTTATAAGAGCTTACAAGATAGTAAGCAGAACACCTGAAGTAACAATTCTAGAAAGGAATCCATATTATTGGAAGATAGATACAGCTGGTAATCAGCTGCCGTATATTGATAGAATTAGATTGACCTTAGTTACAAATGTTGAGGTTTACACAGCAAAAGTAGTGAGCGGAGAGGTGGACTTAGCTCAGTGGAATACGACCTTTGATAATTATACTCTTTACAAGGAGAATGAGAAAAAGGGAGATTATAGAGTAATCAATTATCAGACCGCTTGGCCCTCTGTAGTAGAAATATTTCTAAATTTAAACCATAAAGATCCAGTAATACGTAAGATATTTAGTGACCTTAGATTTAGGAAAGCCCTCTCTTTGGCTATAAATAGGGATGAGATAAATCAAATGGTCTTCCATGGTATGGCTGAGCCATTACAGACGGTAATACTCCCTAGAGGCGGTAGATTCTGGGATGAGAGATTAGCCAAGCTATATACAGAGTATGACCCAAAAGAGGCAAATAGAATTTTGGATGAAATGGGATTAGATAAAAAAGATAAGGACGGCTTTAGACTAAGACCTGACGGTAAACCACTTCAAGTTACCATTGATTATTGGCCGGGTGAAGCTGGTCCTGCAAAGATTTCTATAGTTGAATTAGTTCAGAATTACTGGAGTAGAGTTGGTATAAGGACTACTTCTAGACAACTTGAAAGGAGTTTACTCCAAGTCAGACGTCAGGCAGGAGACTTTGATGCTACTATTTGGCATACTGGTCAATGCTCAGATCCTTTATGGATTTTAAATCCTTGGCACTTTGTTCCTAACTCCTGGGAATTTTCTACTGGTCCTCAATGGGCTGTATGGTATACAACTTGGGGTAAATCAGGAGAAGAGCCTCCAGAGGAAGTAAAGAGAGCTTTGAAACTCTGGGAGACTGTACAAACTTCGTTAGATGAGAAGAAGCAGATAGAAGCTGGAAAAGAGATGCTGAGACTTTTTGTAGAGAATCTCTGGGGTATTGGCACGGTAGGACTTCAACCTTGGCCAGTAATAGCTAAGAATAATTTAAGGAATATTCCTGAAGGTGGTTTATTAGCTTGGGACTGGGTCTATCTTGCCAGATATAGGCCAGAACAGTTCTTCTTGAAACAGAAGTAGATAAGAGTATTCCATAAGGGGGATATGAGAGTATCGAAACTCTTGTATCCCCTTCTACATTTATACTAAGAAGGAGGGCTAAGCTATGAATGTTATCTTAATAGTTTCTGACACACTTAGAAGGGATTTCCTTGGTTGTTACGGGAATAATTGGGTCCATACTGAAAACATAGACAAGTTTGCAAAGTCCGCTATTGTCTTTGATAACGCTTACGCAGGTTCATTCCCTACAGTACCAAATAGGCTTGACTTATTTACTGGAAAGTTTACCTTTACCTACCAAGATTGGGCACCATTATCTCGGAATGAGATAGTGCTGGCTGAGGTGTTAAATAGAGCAGGATATATGACTATGTTAATAGCAGATACTCCGCATATATTGAAGGATGGGTATAACTTTCAGAGGGGATTTTACGGATGGGAATGGATAAGAGGTCAGGAGAACGATAGATATAATACAGAGCCAGTAGAGATAAAATTCCCCTGTAATCCTAAGAAATTGAGAAATCCTTATGATACAGTGATTCACTATCTAAGAAATACGTCTTGGAGAAGATACGAATCTGATTATTTTGTAGCTCAGACGATGGAAACAGCTATAAGATGGCTAGAGAAAAATTATAAATATGAAAGATTCTTTTTATACATAGATACATTTGACCCTCATGAGCCTTGGGACCCTCCTAGATGGTATGTAGATATGTATGACCCTGGGTATGAAGGAGAAGAGATTATATATCCAAGATATGGACCAGCAGACTATCTATCCCAAGAAGAACTAAAGCACATGAGAGCTCTATATGCTGGAGAGGTAACTATGGTAGATAGATGGGTTGGGAGATTACTCTCCAAGATAGAAGATTTAGGATTATTTGATAATACAGTATTGATATTTACCACTGACCATGGATTTTATCATGGTGAACACAATCTTACTGGTAAAAGTATTATCCTAGAAGAGAAAAATTATCATGGTCTAGCTCCACTTTATGAAGAAGTGGTTCATATTCCGTTAATAGTTAAGATACCAAATGCTAGAAATGGTTGGAGATGCGACGCTTTTGTCCAACCACCAGATATAATGCCGACTATCTTAGACATCTTAGGTATAGAGGATACTGAAACTACTCATGGGAAGAGTTTTCTACCTATCATTAAGGGGAAGTTAAAATCCATAAGAGATTTTGCTGTTACTTCTCCTGCCATTATATATGGCCCTACTGCAGGCCAGAGGATTACAGTAACTACAGATAAATGGAGACTTATATATGCTGGAAACCCTGAAGCGGTTGAAGAACCTTTATTTACAAGTATGGTGGATGGTATCCAAAGAGAACAGTATCCCTTAGGAGAAATCAAGTCTGAGCTTTATTACATAAAAGAAGACCCAAGAGAAAATGCGAACCTTATAGATGAACAAGAAGATGTAGCTATCGAAATTCATAAAAAACTCTTTGATTTCCTTAAATCTATTGGGACTCAAGAAAGGTACTTGAGATTTTGGGATAAAATATAAGTTTATGGAGGAATTTTAAAATGGCAGAGAAAAGACCGAATGTCCTGATATTTTTTACTGATCAACAGAGATGGGATACAGTAGGTATATATGGAAGCCCTCTAAATCTAACACCAAATTTAGATATTTTAGCTAAAGAGGGGATTGTATTTAATCTTGCATTTACAAATCAACCTGTATGTGCCCCTGCTAGAGCTTGTATCCTTACAGGCCAATATGCAACTACTCATGGAGTTTGGAGAAATGGTTTTGGACTTAAGATGGAAGATAATACTTTAGCTCACTGTTTTAAAAAAGCTGGATATGAAGTTGGATACATTGGTAAGTGGCATCTATCTCCCGATGAACTTGGTCCGGGATATGTTCCACTAGAGTATAGGGCTGGTTTTGAAGACTATTGGGAGGCTGCTAACCTATTAGAATTTACCTCTCACCCTTACGATACAAATCTCTATGGCAAAGATGGTGAACTTATCCATATCGATGGATATAGGGTAGATGCATTAACAGAGAGAGTAATAGAATTTATTGAACAGCCTCACAGTAATCCTTTCTTCTTAATTGTCTCTTATCTAGAGCCTCATCATCAGAATGATATGAATAGATTTGTTGCTCCAGATGGCTATAGGGAGAAATATACTAATTCTTTTATTCCTTATGATCTGAGATCTTTTCCTGGTGACTGGCAAGAGCAATTACCAGATTACTATGGATGTATAGCTAGATTAGATGAGTGTCTTGGGAAAATATTAGAAACACTTAAATCTAAAGGTATCTTTGAGGATACTATTATAGTATTTCTATCGGATCATGGTTGTCATTTTAGGACAAGAAATGCTGAGTATAAGCGTAGTTGCCATGAGTCATCTATTAGAATTCCTCTTATTATTCATGGGCCAGGTTTCAATAAGTCTTTAGTAATTCCTGAGCTAGTAAGTCTAGTAGATGTAGCTCCTACACTTCTAGATGCGGTGGGTATTTCTACACCAGAAAGTATGCAAGGTAAAAGTATTTTCCCTCTTATCGATAGAGATATTAAGAATTGGAAGAATGAGGTCTTTATTCAGATAAGCGAATCCTGTGTTGCCAGGGCTATAAGAACTGAAAGGTGGAAGTACTGTGTTGTAGCAGAAGATAAGGATGGATGGTTAGATTCTAAAAGTGATATTTATGTAGAGTATCAGCTTTATGACCTTTATGCCGATCCGTATGAACTTGTTAATCTAGCAGGAAGAAAGGAGTATAGAGATATTTCTAACGAATTGAAAGAGAAGTTATTAGATAAAATAGAAGAGATAGAAGGAGAAAGGCCTAAGATTTTAGATAGAAGGTTTTATCCATAATATAGAGAAAGGGGTTGAGCTAAATGAATGTTATCTTTATAATGCTTGATAGTTTTAGGCAGGACCATATAAGCTTATATAATGAAGGTAAACCTGTATTTGATGGGATTCCTCCTTGTAAAACTCCTAATCTAGATAGATTTGCTAGAGATGGTGTTATATTTTATAACGTATATCCAGAGGGATTGCCGACTATTCCGGTAAGGACGGAACTGATGACTGGTCAACAAACCTTACCCTACAGACCTTGGCAACCTTTAACTAAAGAAGACGTAACGATTGCAGAGATTCTTAGAGAAGAGAGTTATATCTGTGGTTTGATATCTGATACCTACCATTATAGAGCCCCTGGCATGAATTTTCATAGAGGCTTTCACTCTTATCGATGGATAAGGGGACAGGAATATGATCCATATACCTCTTGGAGATCTAGACGAAATGTCGAGGATTATGTAAATAAGAATTATACTCAAGAATGGAGGGCTAGGGTAGAGCAGTATCTAAGTAATACTGATGATATGGAAGAAGAGGATAAGAGGTTTCCTGCTCAGGTAGTATCTCAGGCTATAGAGTGGCTAAAAAAGAGTAGAAACCATAAGAAGGTTTTTTTATGGGTAGATTCTTTTGATCCTCACGAACCTTGGGATCCTCCAAAGAGATTTGATAAGTATACAGATCCAAACTATAAAGGTCCTAGATTGATATTGCCAATGGGTGGAAGAGCAGGTGATTGGGCAACTCCTGAAGAGATAAGATATATACGAGGTTTATATGCTGGAGAAGCTGAATTCGTTGATTATTGTTTAGGTGCTCTATTTGATACGTTAGAAGAGCTAGGATACTATGATGATTCTCTCATAGTTATAACTGCTGATCATGGACACCCCCTTTGTGACCATGGAAAGTTTTTAAAGGGTGCGGATAGAATGTATAGTGAGCTTTTAAAGGTCCCATTTATTATGAGATTTCCAAGGGGTGAGTTTGCTGGAAGGAAGATTTATTCTCTTATTCAATTTCAAGATGTCCTTCCTACCATACTAGATATTATAGGATTAAAAAATAATACTTCTAGTATGCATGGTAGAAGTTTCTTGCCAGTAGTAAAAGGAGATAAAGATAGTCACCGTGATGCTGTAATTATAGGTTATTATGAAGGTATAGATAGATGTATAAGAGATCTACATTGGAGCTATATACAGAGACCAGAAGGAGAACCAGATGAACTTTATAATCTAGACAACGACCCTAAGGAGGAAAATAATCTTATAGATAAGTATCCAGAAGAGGCACTTAGACTTTCATCTATGTTTGGTTCTTACTTTAGAAATAGAAATTCTAGCAGGATTGTAAAAGGAGTCCAAGGTAAGTATGAGATGAGCTCTGGCAGTGTAGAGTAATCTGTACTGTTTACAAGGATGAAGAATATAAATTCTTCTGGTTTGTAAAGAAACCAACGTAAATTTCCTGGTGTCTAATAATTACAGGTATCTTCCTAATCTATTCTCAAAATAGATGATTAACTCTGCTAATATTAGCAATTGCAATAAATTGCTTGACATACTTACTGAAGGTATAATATACTATTACTGAACTTTAGTTTTATAAAACAAAACAATTGTATGGAGGTGTAATATGAAGAAATTTGGGTCTGTGCTTTTGGTTGTGCTAATGTGTCTTAGTTTAGTTTCCTCAATCACATTAGCACAAGAGAAGATTCCTTTAAGGGTAGCTTGGTGGGGCTCTCAGGATAGACATAACAGGACACTTAAAGTTATAGAGATGTTTGAGAAGAAGTATCCGAACATAAAGATTTATCCTGAGTATACAGCATGGAATGATTATTGGACTAAACTTAATACTCAAGCAGCAGGTAAAAATCTTCCTGATGTAATACAACATGATTATGCGTACCTGTCAGAGTGGGCAACTAGAGGATTACTCTTACCTTTAGATGACTTTATTGCTAAAGGTGTAATAAATCTTTCTAATGTTGCAGAAAATCAGATTTCTCCAGGAAGAGTAGGGGGAAAGGTCTACGCTATAAACCTAGGGACGAACTCTCAGGCTATACTCTATGACCCCGAAATCTTTAAGAAAACAGGCGTTCCTTTTCCGAAGGTTGGTTGGACTTGGAATGATTTTAGAGAAGCAGCAGTAAAGATAAAGACTAAACTAGGTATTTATGGGGCAGAAGCCATTACCTATGCTGATGCTCAAGCATTTAAGGTATGGTTAATGTCTCATGGAACCTGGTTATATGCAGATGATGGAAAGTCAGTTGGGTATAAAGACGATAAGCTTTTCTCAGATTGGTTCAATATGCTTTTAGACTTACAGGCTAAAGGAGCGATACCTAATATAGAGGTTGAAGTAGCAAGAGGAACACTTGGTGTAGAGGATATGTTTATAGTTACTCAAAAGTCAGCAATGGGACATCTTTGGAGTAATCAGATAGTTGCAGTGTCTAGAGCAGCTAAAGAGAGGACCTTAAGAATGGCTCTAGTACCAAAAGCTCCAATTCCAAATGCTAAGCCAGCTAATTATCTAAAGGCTTCTCAGTTCTTCTCTATATCTTCGCAATCTAAATATCCTAAGGAAGCAGCTATGTTTATAGACTTCTTTACTAATTCTATCGATGCCAATAAGGTTCTATTTGCAGAAAGAGGAGTTCCTATATCTTCTAAGATTCAAAAGGCGCTACTTCCACTTTTAGGTCCTGCTCAAAGAGAGATGTTTAACTTTATAAGCTTGGTAGAGAAAAATAGTTTACCTATTCCACCTCCTGATCCTCCAGGTGCCAGTGATGTTATAAAGAATGTTTGGAATCCAATGGTAGAACAGATTATGTATGGAAAGATAACTCCAGATAAGGCAGCAATAGAATTTAGAGAGAAGGTAAATAAAATACTGCAGCAAAGATAATTAGGTTCTCTTTAGATATCCCCAGTAGCAATTGCTACTGGGGATAAATTTTTAGACTGGAAGGTGATTTTACTAGAAATGAGCAAAAGAAGAAGATATAACAATGTTATGGGATATCTATTTATAAGTCCTTGGCTCATAGGATTTTTTATATTTACTTTATTCCCTATCATAGCGTCTTTTGTTTTAGCTTTTACTAGATACGATATTCTTTCCCCTCCGCGCTGGATAGGAATTGATAATTGGTTACGTCTTTTAGAAGATAATAGATATCATAATTCTTTGAGAGCGACATTTTACTATGTTTTTACTGCTGTGCCATTAAGATTGATATTTGCCCTTTTAGTGGCAATGTTATTAAAGCCTTCTACAAGATTAGCAAGTATATACCGTGGCATATATTATCTTCCTTCTCTTATTGGTGGAAGTGTAGCTATAGCTGTAGTTTGGAGGCAAGTCTTTGGATTAGAAGGATTGATAAACTTTATTTTAGGAACGATTGGTCTTAAAGGAACAAATTGGTTGGGGAATCCTAATACTGCTATTTGGACACTTATCATACTGGCGGTATGGCAGTTTGGTTCACCTATGCTAATTTTCTTGGCTGGATTAAAGCAAATTCCAGAGTCTCTATATGAAGCAGCATCTATAGATGGTGCTTCTGGTTGGAGTCAGTTTGTCAAGATTACTCTTCCTATGTTGAGTCCAGTTATTCTGTTTAACCTTATAATGCAGATAATTAATGGATTTATGGTATTTACACAGGCGTACATAATAACATCAGGTGGACCACTGGATACAACACTATTCTATTCTCTTTATGTCTATCAGAAGGCTTTTCAAAGTTTTGAGATGGGGTACGCCTCTGCGATGGCTTGGGTGTTACTTATGATAATAGCGTTCTTTACAGTATTGGCATTTAAAACATCTAGATTTTGGGTGTATTACGAATCCGAAGAGGTAAGATAGGAGGCATATCAAGATGGTTGGAGGAACTAAAGGAAGATATCTTAATGTTTTATACCATCTAATTACGTTTTTATTAGGTATAACAATGATATACCCAGTTTTGTGGATGTTAGGTAGTTCTTTCAAAGAGAGCTCGGACATATTTACTACTATGGGGAGACTTATACCTACAAGGTTTACTGTAGGAAACTATATAGAGGGATGGAAAGGTTTTGGCAATGTGACTTTTACTACCTTCTTTAAGAATTCTTTTATAATTGCAGGTGTAGGAACTATTGCTACAGTATTTTCTTCAGCTTTAGTTGCATATGGTTTTGCTAGAATTCCATTTCAGGGTAGAAACTTATGGTTTACTATTATGATGATAACTTTAATGTTGCCTTTTCAAGTGCAGATTATCCCCCAATATATAATGTTTAATCGACTCAACTGGATTAACACCTTTTATCCTCTGATTATCCCTAAATTCTTTGGAGGAGCTTTCTTTATATTTCTTATTATGCAGTTTATAAGAGGACTCCCATTAGAACTGGATGAATCTGCTGAAATAGATGGGGCAGGGAGACTCGGTACGTTTTGGTGGATTATATTGCCATTAATAAGACCAGCTATGATTACTGCTGGGCTCTTTTCATTTTACTGGACTTGGGATGATTTTCTAGGCCCATTACTTTATCTAAATCAAGCTACACTGTATACGGTTTCACTTGCATTAAAGAGCTTTGCGGACCCTACGGCGGTAACTAATTGGGGAGCAGTATTTGCCATGTCTGTGCTCTCTTTAGTTCCTGTCCTTTTCATATTTATTTTCTTCCAAAAGTATCTGACTGAAGGGATCGCTACTACAGGTATGAAGGGTTAAACTAAAAATGGAGGTATAATGGATAACCCGTTTCTTATAGGTGAGAGGATATACTTTAGACCGTTAGATATGGATGATTTGGAAAAAAAGAATATTAAAATAAAGGATATGGAACTGAGGCAATTTTACTAATGCTTAGATATGCGTTTGAGGTCCTGAATCTAAATAGGGTTGAATTGACTGTTTATGATTTTAATAAGAGGGCTATAAGATGTTATGAAAAGACAGGCTTCACCTTAGAGGGAAGATTAAGACAAAAGATATTTAAAAATGGAAATTATCAAGATGTACTTATAATGAGCATTTTGAAAGAAGAGTGGAAGAAGACTATTCATTAGCGAATGTGAATATATCCTCTATAGTCTTTTCTTCCCAATTATCTATGTAAGTCCTTACTTTTTCTAGGAGTTGAATGTATTTTTCTATAGCCTCTACTACGTTGTTTTTATTGGTATATAAAATATCTCTCCATACGGAGAAGCTACTGTGTGCTAGCCTTGTCATATCTTTATAGCCTCTGCCCGAATAAACTATATTTCCATTGACTTCACTCTTAGCTACTACGCTAAGACAGGTAGAGAGTATTTGAGGGAGGTGACTTATATAGGCTACAAGTTTATCGTGATCTTCCGGTGTTATAAAAACAGGGTTGGCTCCAAGAATTTCTAGTAGGTCTTTTATAGTAGCTATAGTAGTTTCTGATGTATACTCTGTAGGGGTCAAGAAATAGGTTGCATTTACAAAGAGATCCCTTTTTGCGTAATCTATTCCAGTTTTTTCTGAACCTGCCATAGGATGCCCACCTATAAACCGAGATAATCTTTCTCTTGGTAGATCTTCTAGCTCTTTTATTATAAAGAGCTTTGTGCTCGCTACATCTGTTACTATAGTGTGTTTAGTCCTTTCTAACACTAATCTAATAAAATAAGGTACAGTTGAAACTATTGTGCATACAAATATTACATCTAATTCAGGTGGGGAATCTAGCGGAGCAGTTTCGTCGATTATATTCATCTTAAGAGCCTTTTCTAAAGGCTCTCTTGACCTATTCATTCCTACAACTATATAGCCTCTTTCTTTAAAAGAAAGGGCAAGAGACCCCCCTATGATGCCCAATCCCATTATTCCTATTTTTTTCATATGCTTCTTCCAACTGCTTCCGCTACCTTTGCTAACTCCCTCATTAACGTGTGGAACATAGGAATATTTAAGGACTGTGCCCCATCAGAGAGAGCCTTTGCTGGCTCTGGATGAACCTCTATTATCAACCCATCCGCACCCGCTGCTATAGCCGCCTTTGCCATAGGAGGGACCAACTGCCATCTTCCTGTCCCATGGCTAGGATCTACTATTACTGGTAGATGACTAAGTTCATGTAGAAGTGGAACCGCTGTAAGGTCTAGAGTAAATCTTGTGGCTTGTTCAAAAGTTCTAATTCCTCTTTCACAGAGTATAACTTGGTGATTTCCTCTAGCCATTATGTACTCTGCTGCTAGGAGAAATTCCTCTATGGTGGAACTTAGTCCTCTTTTCAGAAGGACTGGAAGTCTAGTTTTACCTACCTCTGTCAAGAGTGGAAAGTTACTCATATTCCTAGTACCTATCTGAAGTATATCAGTGTATTGGCTCACAAGTTCTACATCTCTTGGGTCAAGCACCTCAGTTACTATAGGAAGCCCTACCTCTTTTCCTGCCTGGTATAGTAGTTTTAATCCTTCTTCCCCTAATCCTTGGAAACTGTATGGAGAGGTTCTAGGTTTGAAAGCCCCGCCTCGCAGTATCTTAGCATTTGCTGCTTTTATTGCTCTGGCTGTAAGCATAATACTTTCTTCATTTTCTACCGCGCATGGTCCAGCCATTACTACCACTTCATTTCCCCCTATTACTACCCCCTTCACATTTATCTGTGTCCCTTCCTTTTTCCACTCCCTGCTTGCTAACTTGTAGGGTTTTAATATAGGTATGACCCTTTCTACGCTGGGAAGAGATTCTAATTGCTGTGCAAGTAGTAATTTATGTTCGTCTTTGGCGCCTATAACACCTATTATAGTTTTTTCTACCCCTCTTGAAACATTTACTCCATACCCCAAATTTTTGATCCTTTCACATATTAATTCTATATCCTTTTCTGTAGCATTATCAGAGAGTACTATTACCATATTCGCCTCTCTTATACATTCGTAAAGTCCCGGAGTTCAATCATTTTAATATACCTCCTAATGTCTCTAATGTTATATTTTTAAACTCTCTAACATCCCCTATTTTTATAGGTATTATAAAGGATAATGAATTTGTAGAAGCTTTCTTATCTATATAGAAATATGGTATTAAATCTTGGGGATTTAATTTTTTAAGTTCGGTTGGTAGATTAAATCTCTCTAAGAGGGATTTAACCCTATCTTTTAGGGATGTATCAGTGACCCCTATAGCTTCTCCAAGCTTGATAGCATACATAATACCTATAGCTACCGCCTCCCCGTGAAGGTATCTTCTGTAGTTAGTAGCCGATTCTATAGCATGTGCAAATGTATGACCTAGATTTAAAATCTTTCTTATAGCCTTATCCTTCTCATCCATCTTTACTATCTTAGCCTTTAGCTTAATAGATTTTTCTATAGCTGTAATTAATGAGCATCTACCCTTTTCAAGGATAGAGAAAAAGTTTTCTCCATCTATAATTCCTGCCTTTATTATCTCTGCCCATCCTGAATTTAATTCCCTCTTAGGAAGAGTTTCTAGAAAATCTATGTCTATCAATACTCCCTTAGGTTGATAGAAAGCTCCTACTAGATTTTTCCCCTGGGGAAGGTTTACCGCTACCTTACCTCCAATACTAGCATCAACCTGAGCTAATAGAGTTGTTGGTATCTGATAGAAGTCTATACCTCGCATATAAGTAGCAGATATAAAACCCCCTGTATCACAGATGACTCCACCACCTAGATTTATAATACAATCACTACGGGTAAATTTATTCTCTACTAGAACCTTATAACCCTTTTCTACAGATTTTAAAGTCTTATACCTTTCACCATCTTGTAAAACTAGTGTCTCTACCTTGGTAAACCCATCTTTAATAGCGTCTAAAACTCTCTTTCCATAAAGATTCCATACCGTATTATTGGTTACGATTAGAGCCTTTCTAGCTTCTTTAGATGAAAAGAGGTTGTTAAACTCATCTAAGACCCCCTTACCTATATGGATACTATAACTACTCTCTCCGAATTTTACCTTTACCGTCCTCATAAGTTGAAGACTATTATATTGGTTTAAGTGAGATATGGCAAATAGATTCCGAATGATAGATTATTACAAAAACAGGAGATTGGATTAGTATGATGAAGCGGATACTATATCCAAAATTTTAGAAACTATCTCTTCTGGGCTTTCTAAAGCATCTATTGTATAATGGGCAGTCTCTATGTATAGGGGTTCTCTCTGCAGAAGTAATGTGTTAATCTTTCTTTCTTTATCTTCTTTTAATAGAGGTCTAGTATTATCATTATTTGTACGACTTAGAACAGTTTCAGCATCAACTTTTAACCAAAATACTATTCCTTTTTCTTTAAGAAGTCTTCTCGTACTCTCTCTAATTACACACCCTCCACCTGTTGCTATTACAGTGTTATTTTCATTTACAGCTTCTAAAATAGCTTTTTCTTCTACATCTCTAAAGTAGCTTTCTCCGTATCTTTCAAATATTTCACTTATACTCATCCCTTCTCTTTTTTCTATTAACTCGTCTGTATCTATAAATTTTCTATTTAAAATTTCAGCTAGTTTTCTACCTATGGTTGTTTTTCCAGAAGCCATAAAACCTATTAGAATGATTGGCTTATAGAGACCTAACATATTCTAGATACTGAGAAAATCTAGATTTAATCTCTTCTATAGTATTTCCACCAAATTCTTCGATAATTTTGTCAGCTAAAACCCAGGCAAGCATTGCCTCTCCAATTACTCCAGCTGAAGGAACTATACATACATCGCTTCTTAATACTATCGCTTTTGTCTCTTCTTTAGAAATTAAATCTATGCTCGGTAATGGATTCCTTAAAGTTGGTACTGGTTTTACTGCTCCCCTTACAACAATCGGTTCTCCGTTCGTCATTCCACCTTCTATTCCACCTGCGAAGTTTGTCTCTCTATAGAAGGACCAGGGAGAATGATTTTTATTATACTTTATTATATCTAGCACATTTGAACCAAAATTTTCTGAGCTATAAAAGCCACTACCTATCTCTACCCCCTTAACACTTGGAATACTCATTATGGCTTGTGCTATAAGACCATCTAACCTTTTGTCCCAATGCATATAAGTTCCGATGCCTGGTGGAATATTAAGGACTACTAATTCAAATATTCCTCCTAACGTATCCCCTTTTTCTATTGCTTCATCTATAATTCTAATCATATCTTCCGATGTCTTATTATCTGGGCATCTTACGGGTGAATCATCAATCAATTTTTCTATATCACTATTTCTTATATCAATATCCAATTCTAACCTTATAGGTCCGATAGCCCTTGTAAAGCTTATAATCTTTATATTTAACTCTTTTAGAAACTTCTTTGCTACTGCCCCAGCTATAACTCTACAAGCTGTTTCTCTAGCGCTAGCTCTTTCCCATATATCTCTTATATCATTGGTATGGTATTTTATAGCACCAGGCAAATCAGCGTGTCCCGGTCTAGGGATATATATGGGAGACTGTTCTTTTTGCCAATCTACATTTGGAAGGACTATAGATATTGGGCTTCCAATGGTTTTGCCGTTTCTTAACCCTGAGTATATCTCACATTTTTCAGATTCTATAGACATCCTCTTTCCTCTTCCATAGCCCTGTCTTCTTCTACTTAATTCTATGTTTATATCCTCTTCTGATAATGAAACACCTTTGGGAAATCCTTCTATTATGGTAACAAGTCCTCTACCATGTGATTCTCCTGCGGTGAGAAATCTCATAGATACCCTTTAATCGCCTCCTCCATTATCTCTACAGGTGGTTCTATACCAGTCCATATCTTAAATGACTCTGCCCCTTGATATACTAGCATCTTTATTCCATTTAGAGTCTTTGCCCCTAAATTTTCGGCTATTTTAAGAAATTTGGTTTTAGGAGGATTGTACACTAAATCTATAGCGGTTGTTTCTTTTCCTATAAGTGAAGATGGAACATCTAGGTCTTCTTTTATACCCTCCATACCAAGCGGAGTAGCATTTACTATTATATCCATTATCCCTAATGATTCTAACTTGCCAAAGGGGATAAAGCTTATTTCTCCTTTAAATAGATTGGTTAAAGACCTTATCAGATCTTTTGCCTTTTCCTCTGTCCTATTTGTAATGAATAGCCTCTTTATGTTGAGTTTACATAAGGTATAAGCTACTGCCTTACCTGCTCCACCTGCTCCTATAAGTAAAGCAGAAGAACTAGCTACATCTATTCCTTCTAGGCATTTTTCAAATCCATATACATCTGTATTGTACCCTATTAGTTTGTCCTCATTTATTTTTATCGTATTTACCGCTTTTAAGAAACTTGCCTCTTCCGATAACTCGTCTAAATAAGGAATTACAGCTGTTTTATGAGGTATGGTAACATTAACACCAAGGATATTTGTATATCTAAGCCCTTTTACGAAATATTCTACCCCTTCTGGTTTTATATCTAGAGCAATATAGGAGCAATCCATATTTAGATGTCTAAATGCTCTGTTATGCATAACTGGTGACATACTATGCTTAATTGGATGCCCTATTACTATTGCTATTCTAGTTGAACCCTTTATCTCCATAACAATTTATTATAAATGGCTTAAAAGAAATTTCAAGCGATGTTCTAAATTTTCTTTGACTTTAAATAAGTAAGATGATAAAATCTATCTATAAACATTATTATATAGGAGGTGTTTTAAATGGCTTATCAAAATGTAAGTCAAGAACTTTTAAATCTTCTTAATGACGCTATAGCAAGAGAGATACAGGTTTCTATTCAGTACATGTGGCAACATATACAGTGGACTGGTGTTAAGGCTTTTGCTGTTAAAGAAGAGTTTAAGAGCATCTCTATAGATGAGATGAAGCATGCAGAGGTAATAGCTGAAAGATTATTTTATCTTGGTGGTATCCCGACTACTAAACCTACGCCGATAAATGTTGGTAGTAATCTTAAAGAGATGTTAGAACAGGATGTAAAGGATGAAGAGAATGCTATAGAGATGTATAAAAAGATAATCTCTTTAGCCGAAAAAGAAGGAGATGTAACTACTGCTGAAATATTTAGAGATATCCTTGAAGATGAAGAAGAGCATCATGATACATTTAGTAGCTTGCTAGAAGATCTATAGTTGAATTCTAGGTCGCAGGTACTTATTGCCTGCGACCTACTAAAGGGTGAGTATTATGAAAAGGGATGATTATCTAAGGTGGGCAAAAGTTGGATTAGGGGTAGTTATGATTTCTTCTAATCTTCAACCAAACATAGGAAATAAAGAAGTGCCAGGGTTTTATGCGAATAATTTTTCTTCTAGTAAAGTGCTTGCTTCTAACACTGAGACCAGAAAAATCCATGCTACTGCTGAAGTAAGTATTGTAAGAGAAAATACCGTAAGAGAGTCTGTAAGGAAAGCGGTGGCTATGGCTGGAGGACTAGATTTTATAAAGCCTGGGGATACAGTTCTTGTTAAACCTAATGTAAACTCCGATGATCCTTACCCTGGAACAACTAATCCAGAGGTCATAAAAGAGATAGTAACTATGTGTTTTGAAAGTGGTGCTAAGAGGGTGATTGTCGCTGATCGATCTGGAGTTCTATGGCAGAATACTATGTATAACATGGAGAAGGTAGGAATAGCTAAAGCTGCCAGAAACGCTGGAGCAGAAGTATTAGCTTTAGAAAATGAGGATTGGATTCTTGTTAAGCCCGAAGGCACTAAGTATTGGGTTAACGGATTTAGAATCCCAAAGCTAGTTACAGAGGTTGACCATATTATAAATGTTGCTGTAGTAAAGACCCACTCTATAGCGGATTTTTCTATGAGCCTTAAAAACTTCGTAGGTTTTATACATATGTCAGATAGAATGTTTATGCATAGTTCAGGTAATATAAAGGAGATGATTGCAGAATTAAATCTTGCATTTAATCCAAAGCTTAATATTCTAGACGCAACAAGGGTTTTTGTTAGGGGAGGCCCTGATAGAGGAGAAGTTAAAGAGCCTAAAATGATTATTTCCTCTAGAGATAGGATAGCAGCCGATGTAATTGGGTTAGCCCTCTTAAGAAGCTTAGGAACTACACCAGCAATTCAGAGTAAAGATATATGGTCTCATCCTCAGATAAAAAGGGCTATAGATCTTGGTATTGGTATTAAAGACTCATCTCTTATAAGTCTTGTTGGGAGTAATGTAGATTTAGAAGAATTAAGAAAATTATCAAGATAGATTCTTTAGAAGATTTTATAAACTCTTGTGAAGGTGATTCTTGTAAATATCTCTTAATTATGGTATTATTTTCATTCGTAAGGACGGAAGGAGGTAGAGGATGAAAAAGACAGCTTTTCAAAGAAATAGAAAACCTAGAAAGACTACGCATGGATTTTTAGCTAGGATGAGTACCCCTGGCGGTAGGAAAGTGCTTAAACGTAGAAGGGCTAAGGGGAGACATAGATTAGTTCCAGTATAATGCTCCCTAGGGAGAAGAGATTATCAAAGTCAAAAGATATAAGAAAATTATTAAAAAATGGTAAAAGATTAATAATGGATGGTATAAGTTTATATGTTACTAGAGGTAGAGGTAGGATAGGCTTTATTACTGCTAAGGGCTTTAAAAATGCAGTCTCCCGTAATAGGGCTAAGAGAAGAGTAAGGGGGGCTTTTGAATCAGAAGATATTTATTTAGATAACTATGATTTGCTTTTCGTTATAAAACCTGAAGTCTTAGGACTTGATTTTGAAAAGATAAAGGAAATAATTAAGGAGCTTGTTTTTCGTATAAGAGATGAAGAGATTGATATTAGCTTTGATAAGGTTTTATAAGTTGTTTATTTCTCCTATGTTGGGTAGGAACTGTAGGTTCTACCCAACATGTTCTGAGTATACTTATCAGGCTATAGAGAAATATGGTTTATCTAAAGGGATACTCTTAGGGATAAGACGTATCCTTCGCTGTAATCCTTTTAATCCTGGTGGTTATGACCCACTAATATAATTGAGGAAGGTTGATGATATGAGTTATGTAAATAATTTTATAATGGGTATACTTGATTTCTTCTATAATATAACAGGTAACTATGGAGTTGCATTGATTCTCTTCACTATACTTGTTAAGCTAATCCTTTATCCTCTTACACACCAACAATTTAAAGCTCTTAAAGAGCAACAGCGAATTCAGCCTGAGCTTAATAAACTGAAAGAGAAGTATAAAGAGGATCCTCAGAAATTGAACCAAGAGATGATAGAACTTTACAGAAGGCATAAGATAAATCCGTTAGGTGGTTGTCTGCCCCTTATCATCCAGTTTCCTATATTAGCTATACTTTACAGTGCCATTAATGCCTATTCTGGCAAATTTGCCAATGCCAACTTTTTATGGATAAAGAGTTTAGCAGCACCAGATTTACCATTACTTATTATATATGGAATTAGTATGGTTGCCTCTAGTTTTCTATCGACCCCATTAAGCGATGATCCATCACAGCGAAGTAGTCAGCTATTTATGAATATTGGCTTGCCTATCATTTTTACCGTGCTATTTAAAAACTTCCCTTCAGCCTTTATTCTTTATTGGTTTATCTTTAATATTCTTACAACTATTCAACAAGTATATGTAATGAGGGTATTAAAATAGCGGATGGAGGTTGTATATGCTAAGACAGAAACCTGGCATAGAGAGTATCGCGAAGATGTTTATAAACCAATTACTTGCTCCATATAAACTTAAATATGACCTATCTGTGGAGTTAAAGGATAATATATATTGGGTAAACTTAAAGGGGGATGATATATCTTTTCTCATAGGTAGAAAGGGGGTAATTTTATACTCTCTTCAACATCTTTTAAGGCTTTACTTAAGAAGGAGTATGGATGAGGAAGTAATGGTTACATTAGATATAAATGGGTATAGAGCAGATAAAGAGAGAAAGTTAGTATTCTTAGCTAAGAAAGCTGCCTTTAGGGTTAAGAAGACTGGAAGGAAGTTTGTATTTAGGCCAATGCCTGCAGCATTGAGAAGGATAATTCATAAGACCTTGGAGAATAATCCAGAAGTTATTACATATAGTGAAGGGAAGGAACCCAGAAGGAGGGTTATAGTAGCACTAAAATCTAGAAATGGATGATACTATTGTAGCCCTCTCTACCCCTTATGGGGAATCTGGTATAGGGGTAATAAGATTAAGCGGTTCAGCTTCTATAGAAGTTGCTCAGAAAGTTTTTAAGGGTAAACGAAACTTGAAAGATGTACCTTCTCATAAGGCTGTTTTTGGATATGTTATCAACCCCCAGACAGGAGAAAAGTTGGACGAGTGTCTTTTACTTATTATGAGGGGCCCTCATAGTTATACAGGAGAAGATACCGTAGAGTTTTATGTACATGGTAGTCCAATGTTGGAAGAATTAATAATTAAGCTTTTGGTAGAGTTAGGCGCTAGATTAGCATTACCTGGAGAATTTACTAAAAGGGCCTTTTTGAATGGAAAATTAGACTTATCTAGGGCAGAAGCGATTATAGATATTATACAAGCTAAAAGTGAGGCTGGACTTAAGTCATCTTTTATACAGCTTCAGGGAAGATTAAGCGGTGAGATAAAGCCAATTATGGAAGATCTAAAGGACCTTATAGCTGAACTAGAAGCAGGAATAGATTTCCCTGAGGAAGTAGAGATTTCCTACGAGTCTATAAAGGAAAGGATCTCTAATATTATAGAAAGACTGAGTAATATTTTAGGTGGAGCATATTTTACTAGACTATATAGAAAGGGTCTTTATTGTCCGATAGTTGGAAGACCTAATGTTGGAAAGTCTAGTCTCTTAAATATCTTGTTAGGAGAAGAAAGGGCTATAGTAACTCCTATACCAGGGACTACAAGGGATACGATAACTGAGTCTATTTCTATAGAAGGCATTCCTCTTACCTTAATAGATACTGCTGGTATTAGAGAGACGCAAGATTTAGTAGAAAGTATTGGGGTTAATAGAACTATTGCTTCAATAGAGAATGCGGATATAGTTATCTGGGTTGTAGATGCGAGTGAACCTTTGATGGAAGAGGACTTGGAAATAGAGAAGATTACAAAAAATAAGAAAAGGGTTATAGCGTTAAACAAGATAGATCTACCTGATAGATTACTTTACATTGAAACTTTAGAATTATATGGTCCAGTTGTAGAAATCTCTTGTAAGACAGGGGAAGGTATAGATAGATTAAGGTCAAAGTTAAAGGAACTTTTGGGGAGTATCCCTTCTCCAGAACTAGTAATTCCTATAAATTCTAGGCATGAGGCGCTTATTAAGAGATGTATAGGTAGACTTTCAACCGCATTGGAGGGTATAAATATTAAGTTTCCTATTGATATTATAGCAGGTGAGATTTGGGAGAGTTATAATATATTAGGAGAGATTACAGGAGAGACTACAAGTATAGATATAGTTGAAGAAATTTTTTCTAGATTCTGTGTTGGGAAATGAATACTTTTGATGTTATTGTTGTAGGAGCAGGACATGCTGGTATAGAAGCAGCCCTATCTGCTAATAGATTGGGCTGTAATGTTCTTCTTTTGACTGGAAATCTAGACACCATAGGTTGGATGCCTTGTAATCCAGCTGTAGGAGGACCGGGTAAGGGACATTTAGTTAGAGAGGTGGATGCCCTTGGCGGAGAGATAGGTAGGGCTACCGATGCTACTTATATACATATAAGAATCCTTAATTCTGGAAAGGGCATAGCTGTAAGAGCTTACAGGGCACAGGTAGAGAAGAAGTTTTATCACATCTATATGAAGGAGAAACTTGAAAATACACCTAATCTTACTTTAAGGCAAGCCCAAGTAACAGAAGTCTTAGTTGATGGTAATAGGGTAATAGGTGTAAAGACAAAGACTAATCAGGAGTTCTATAGTTGTGCGGTCATTATAACTACTGGGACTTTTCTTGGTGGAAGGGTCTTTATAGGCACGGAAGTCTCTTACCCTGCTGGTAGAGCTGGAGAGCCTCCTAGCGAAGAACTAACGCAGTCCCTTAAAAATCTTGGATTTAGGATTGGTAGATTTAAGACTGGAACCCCTCCTAGAGTAGATGGAAGAACTGTAGATTTTTCTAAGATGATAGAACAACCGCCAAGTGAAGTTCCTCTTAGATTCTCCTATAGAACAGAATTGGCTGAGGTGATTGGTAGAAAACAACTTTCTTGTTGGCTCACATTCACTACTGAGAAGACTAGAGAAATAGTATTAAAGAACCTTCATAGAGCTCCAATGTATGCAGGACAGATAACTGGAACTGGGACTAGGTATTGTCCTTCTTTTGAGACTAAGGTTGTTCACTTCCCGCACAGAGAAAGACATCAGGTCTTTATAGAACCAGAAGGAATTCACACCAATGAGATGTATGTTCAGGGTATGTATACTAGTTTACCTGAGGAAGTGCAGATAGATCTCCTGAGGTCGATTCCAGGCTTAGAAGAGGTTGAGCTTATGAGACCAGGTTATGCCATAGAATACGATATGGTCTATCCTGATCAATTAAAGGAAACTCTAGAAACTAAGAAAATTTCTGGTCTTTTCCTTGCGGGACAGATAAATGGAACCTCAGGATATGAAGAGGCTGCAGCTCAGGGACTTATAGCGGGTATAAATGCAGCATTTTATGTTCAGAATAAGCCTCCTTTTTATCTACAGCGAAGTGAAGCCTATATTGGAGTTCTTATAGACGATCTAATAACTAAAGGGATAGTGGAACCATATAGAATACTTACATCTAGAGCAGAATACCGTCTTGTCCTTATGCAGGACAATGCAGATGAGAGGCTTATGGAAAAAGGTTACAAGATTGGTCTAATAGATGAAAAAACGTATAAAGAGATGCTAGAGAGAAAAGAGCTTATAGAGGAAGAGATAGAAAGACTAAAGAAGATTAATATTCCTGAATTGAAGATATCTGCTTACAATTATCTGAAAAGACCTGAAGTGTCTTATCTAGATCTCGTTCAGAAGTTAGGTATCGAGACTACTCTCTCCTCTGAGCTTATAAGTAGATTAGAAGCTAAAGTAAAATATGAAGGATACATAAAGAGAGAAGAGGAAAGGATTAAGAGATTTAGCCAATTGGATGATAAAATTTTGCCTGAAGATATAGACTATAGTAGTATTAAAGGTCTTTCACTTGAAGCTCGAGATAGATTAAACCAAGTTAAACCTAGGACATTAGGACAGGCTAGTAGGCTACCGGGAGTTAGTCCTGCAGACATAGATGTCTTACTTGTATACTTGGAGTTGTATAAGCGAGAAATATCCAAAACTTAATATGTATCTGGAAGAACTTTTAAAGGCAAGAAAGAGCTTTAACCTTTCTGGTGCACGTAAAAGGGAAGAGTTTATAAAGCTTATAGAGGAATCTTTAGCTCCACTTCTAGTTATAGATGACTGGAAGAATAAAAATGTTATAGATGTAGGTTCTGGAGCTGGATTTCCAGGTATCCCTTTAGCTATAGCTCAAGAAGATGCTAACTTTTTATTAGTTGATATCTCTGTTAAAAAAACTGCTTTTCTAAATTTAGTTAAGACTAAGCTTCAACTCAAGAATGTAGAGATTCTATGTACAGATGCTTATGCATTAAAAGGAGAATCAAGGTTTATCGAGGCTTTTGATATCGCTTTATCAAGAGGGGTAGGGGAAACTGATTATTTAAGGTCTATTATTTTTCCTCTATTGAAGATTGGCGGAAGGATGTTATTGTTTAAATCAGAAGGAGTAGGACATAAAATTAAGCCTGGTTTAGTTTTATTAGAAGAGAAGAAGTATGAATGAAATAGTCTTGTTTACTATTGGTGCATTAATAGTAGTAAATATAGTTCTTCTTGTAGTTGTTATTATTTTAAGGGCTAATATAAAGAGAGTTGAGGAAAGGCAAAAGGGGGAATTGATTCTTTCTTCTTTATCTATAGGTGGAACTAGATATGATGCCTTTCAGGGTATGTCTGGTAAGCTTAGCTTCTCTCTAGCTTTTATGGCTGGAGATAAAGGAATTATATTAACATCTATACACACCAGAGAACAGTCTTATCTCTATCTCAAACCTTATACAAAAGAGAATGACAATAACCTTACAGAAGAAGAAAAGAAAGCTGTAGAAGTAGCATTGAAAGAAGGTTATACTATAAAAGACATATAGAGAGGTGTTAGATGAATAGAGATAGATGGGAACTTATGAAGATATCTGTAACTTCTTTGATTGCTTTGGTGGTTGTCCTTTCTTTTTATCTATATAAGTCTAAGTTGCATATAGCTAAGCTTGAAAGTAGCCTTTTTTTGGCTCAAGCAAGGGTTCAAGAATTAAAGAAACTAGAGAAGATAAATGATAGACAGAAGATAGAAATCAGTAGATTGAATAATGAGACTGAAAAATTGAAAAGTAAGATAGAGGACCTAGAAAATTTAAGTAAACAAGTTCAAACCTTGGCAGAAAAGACTTTGAAAATAGACCTCTTATATAAGAGAGGTCAAAGAAAGTATTCTTCTAGAGGTAGTAATATATCACTTGAAGAGGTTCGTAAAAAGATTAATAAACTAGATAATACTGTAGAGACTCAGAAGGATAATTTAAGTCAAATAAAATCCCAGTTAGAGATTCTCTATGAGTGGAAGTATTCTGTGCCGAGTGGTAGACCTGTTTTAGGATGTATAAACTCTGATTTCGGTTATAGAAGAAGGTCATTTCATACTGGTGTAGATATACGTTCATCTATAGGAACTCCAGTTAAGGCTACCGCTAACGGGATAGTTTCTTATGCAGGAAGGAGAAGTGGGTATGGTCTCACAGTAATTATAAGACATAATTTTGGGTTTAGCACTCTTTATGCTCATCTCTCTAAAATACTAGTGAGTGTTGGTAAGAGAGTTGAGAGGGGAGATGTTATTGGTTATTCAGGTATGACGGGATATACTACTGGACCTCATCTTCACTATGAGGTAAGGATAAATGATAAGCCGGTAGACCCAAGAGATTATTTATGAGGAGGTAAATAGAGATGACTAGTAGAGAACGGGTAAGGATGGCTTTAGAACATAAGGAGCCTGATAGAGTTCCAATTCAGGATAGTATTTGGAGTGCAACTGTAAGTAGATGGCATAAAGAAGGATTACCAGAAGAGATATCTGTCTCTGAGTATTTTGATTTTGAGATGGTTGGATTTGGTGCTGATCTTTCTCCTAGATTTCCAGTAAAGGTACTAGAGAAAAATGAAACATACATAGTAGAAACCACTCCATACGGAGGGGTAAGAAAGAACTTCAGGGATTATTCTACTACTCCAGAAATTATAGATTGGCCGATAAAGAGTAAAGATGATTGGTATAAGATAAAAGACAGATTACAGCCGGATGTAACTAGAGTTGACTGGGTTTCATCTCTGAATGTCTATAGTAGAGCTTATGAAGATGGCAAATTTATTACTTATAATGCCGCTATGGGATATGATCAGTTTCAGTCCTATATAAAGACAGAAGAATTGCTTGTTTTATTAGTAGAAGACCCAGATTGGGCTAAGGATATGTTTAAGACGCATGCTATCCTACTTATCGAGATGGCAAAGATTATGATGGAGCATGGATTTAAATTTGATGGAGCATTTCTTTACGATGATATGGGTTATAGAAATGGACTCTTATTCTCTCCTAAGACATATCAGAAAGTTCTTCAAGAAACTGATGCTATGGTCTGTGAATTCTTCCATAAACATAATATGCCAGTTATACTTCACTCTTGTGGTAACGTAAAAGAGCTTATCCCTTATTTAATAGAGGCAGGGTTCGATTGCCTTCAACCTTTAGAAGTCAAAGCAGGTATGGACCTTTTAGAACTTAAGCCTAAGTTTGGAGATAAGATTGCCTTTATGGGTGGTATAGATGTAAGGAAGATGACAGACCCAATAGCCATAGAAGAGGAAATTAGCAAAAAATTTGAAGTTGCTAAGAAAGGTGGAGGCTATATATATCATAGCGACCACTCTATACCTAAAAATATAAGTTTTGAGGACTATAGGCATGTAATAGAATTAGTTAAAAAGTATGGTAAATACTAAGTAACTGTCAATGAAGATCTGATTTTAGAGAAATAACAGAGTATCCTTATTAAGGCTATATAGATAAGGAAATTACATAAGAGATTATTTTATACACTCCCGCTAAACAGCTTGCAATAGTTCAGAAGATATAAGTGAGAGTTGGGTATATTTTTCTTCCTTAATCCTCTTACCATTAATAAGTATAAAATCCTTTGCCCTTTTAATTACTACCCCTAATCCCTTTAATGTCTCTAGGTCTTTTATCTTTTCCTTTTTCCTAACTTCTATGATTCTTCTTGCAGATTTGGGTCCAATTCCTGGAATTCTAAGAAGTTTTGTTATATCAGCTGTGTTGATTTCAACTGGGAAATATTCAGGATGATTCATTGCCCAGGCAAGTTTTGGGTCTACTGGTAAGAATAGTTTTCCTTCTCTAGTGAATACAAGCTCATCTGCAGAGAATCCATAGTCTCTTAATAAAAAGTCTGCCTGGTATAATCTGTGTTCTCTTATTAAAGTAGTAGGAGGGTAATCTTCTAAGGGAGTATTCCTTATTGGTTGAAAGGCGCTAAAGTACGCCCTTTTTAGTCCTAACTCTTTATATAATCTGTCTACTAGATATATCAATTCTCTATCAGATTCACCTGCAGGGCCAACTACAAACTGTGTTGTGTAACCTGCTTTCGGTTTTATCCCTTTATCTACTAACTCCTTTATAACCTTTATAGTCCCTATAAGGTCTCTATCAAAGTCTTTATCTATACTTAGTTTCTTTAACTTTTCTCCACTTGGAGCTTCAAGGTTTACTGAGACTCTATCTGCTAATTTCATAGCTTGCTCTATATAGTCCCTAGTTACACCTGGTAGTATTTTAAGATGAATATAACCATTGAATCTACAGTTAAATCTTAAAATCTCTACCGCTTTTACCATATCTTCCATTGTCTTTTTGGGGTCATACTCGACTGCAGAACTAAGAAATAGCCCTTGGACTAGCCCTTTTTCTTTTAAACTGATAAATGCTTTAACTAGCTCTTGAGGGGTAAATCTTATTCTAGTAAAATCTCTCTCACACCTATTGGCACAATAGTTACAGTTATTTGAGCAATTATTAGAGAGAAGAACCTTAAATAGCTTTATCTCCTTCCCATCAGGAAGCACTGCAGGATAGATCCACTGTCCATATCCACTTCTTATCCTATGTGCTCCCTGACAGAGATAATTACCACAGAGGTCATACTGAGCAGACTTTCCTAGTATTAGAAGTTTTTCTTCAGTATCCATAATTAGCCTCCAATTCTATTATATGTCAAATCCTCTTTCCTTGTAAAGCTAGATAGAAGCTTTCTATAGATAAGCAGAAAGAGAATCTTATGATATAATTATCTAAAATGTTGGAAGACCTTAAAGATTACACAGGTGTAATACATATTCATACTATATACTCTGGCGATAGTTCTGCAGAGCTATCAGATGTAATAGAGTGTGCAAAGAAATTCAATGTAGATTTTGTCATTATAACAGATCATAACTCTCTAGGATATAAATCCCTTGAGGGTTGGCATAGCAATATCCTTGTCCTTGTTGGAGAAGAGATATCCCCTTCAGAAGGAAATCACTACCTAGCTCTTGATATAGAAGAAATTATAGAACCGTCATCTAATCCTCAAGATTCCATTAATAAAGTATTAGCTCAGGGTGGTTTTGGTTTTATAGAGCATCCTTTCTTTTATGGGAATCACCATATACATCCTTTTAACATCGCTCCTAGTCCTTGGACAGATTGGAATGTTAAAGGCTTTACAGGTCTCTCTATTTTTAATTATACATCGGATGGTGGAGAAAGGATGAGGCTTTATAATTTCCCCATATTTTATGCCTTTCCCGGTTTAGATAAAGATCGTCCTAATACTAATACTGTAAAAAAGTGGGATGAACTTTCTCTTAATAGAAAGACTGTAGGTATAGGGACAGCGGATGCTCACCTCTATATTGTAAAATTATTGTTTTTTAATGCGCCAGCTTGGCCCTTTACTTATTACTTTAACTCTATACGAACCCATATACTTACTAGAAACTTTTTGAGTCCAGATGAGGTATACTCAGCTCTTAAAGAAGGACACTGTTATATATCCCATAACTATCTTGGAAGTCCTAAAGGTTTCCTCTTTTGGGCTGAGGATAGAGGAACCATTTATATAACAGGTGATGAGCTGAGATTTAGGGAAGGAATAAGATTATTTGTTCGTTCTCCAATATCAATAAAAATAAGACTTATAAAAAATGGAATTTCTATCTTAGAAAAGATAGGAACCTTCTTGGAGTATAATGTTGAGACTCCAGGGGTTTATAGAGTAGAAACAGAGGTCTATCATCGACTTTTCTGGAAGCCTTGGGTTTTTACTAATCCTATTTATATCTTATAGAGAAGGTTTCTGAGCTATAGTAAAGTCTAAGACTCTAGGGACACTAGATTCAACAGCCACTATCCCAAAGATTTCTCCTATTGTTTCCATTACAGGTTCTAGTTTTTCAAGTTTATTTTCTTTTTTAGCTGCTTCAAAAAATTCTGATAATTGAGGGATATTTATATCAACCCCTTTTATATTAACAAATCCTATCCTAGTTAATGTCTCTTGAAGTAAATCTGAAGTAAAGTGAGAAAGCTCATAATATTTTGTCTGTATTACAAAAGGTGCTAATCTCTCAAAGAAGGATATACCAAATTTTTCATCGTCATATGTTCTATATCTTCTCTCTGAGAGCTCATTTATTTTTCTTCTTAAGTCATGTTCTTGCATAAGCCATTCTTCATCTAGAAAGAGAGCATATTTTACCTCTCTTGGAGGATGTTTCTCTTTTAGAGAATAAAAGAGTATACATTCGTCTGCTATTATCTCTGCCCAGAGAAACTCGTCCTTATCGTATCTTGGTATGTAATGATCATAATTTTCAAATATCATAGCCAACTTACCGCCAGGCTTTAACACTCTAAAGACCTCTTCTAGAGCTAATATGGGATTATTACTCTGCTCTATAGAGTTTGCTGCTATAACACCATCAAAACTATTATCAGGAAAACTCATATTAATTACATCCATTTCTAAGAACTCTACATTTCTTATCCCCAGCCTTTTGGCGTTTTGACGCTGCACACTTACTCTTCTATGAGATGGATCTATTCCGATGACCTTTTCAAAATTATGTGCTACTCTTAGAGAAGGCCAGCCATCACCTGGGCCTACATCAAGTACTACTTTAGAACCCCTTACTGCATAGCTAAATGCACTGCATATAGCTATATCATACCAATGTGATTTATTATTTACGTCTAATGGTTGATATATAACGGGTAAATTAGCGTAAGCCTGCGAATCTAACCTTTCATATGTAAGCTCAGCACTAGTAGTTCTTACACAGGATAGATGTGTCTTTATCCAGCTTTCTATCTTACTTTCCATGGCTATTAAATTATATCACAGAGTTTCTCTTATTTTAATATCCTATTTAAGAAGAAATTAATAAATCTGTCACTATCTACATCTATACACACATCTACATTTGAATCCCTTTTCTTACTAGTATAAGGGGTATCAGTTACTACTGTTACCCCTCTAGTAAATTCTCCCCTTGTCTCAACCCTTATATGCATATTTTCCTTCTTTACAAGTGTTGGATCTATAAAGCTAGCTATAGCAAGCGGATCGTGAAGTATAGGATACCTTTCCTTGTCTCCCTCTTGCCATATAGTAATCAATTCTGACAAGAATTTAGTTCTTTC
>JAOACC010000055.1 GCA_026418035.1 bacterium | reverse complement strand
GTCTTCTTGGGAGGTTTGTCCCTTGGGGCAGATGGAATGATAGGAAGTACATGCAATTTTGTTCCAGATGTTGTAGTTTCTATATATAATGCCTTTAAGTCTGGGGATTTGAAGACTGCTTACACATATCAACAAAAGCTAAATAGGATAATTAAAGATATCTTTGGATTTGGAGTTATTCCAGCTATAAAGGAGATTTTAAATATTGCTGGATTTGATTGTGGAAAACCTAGAAGGCCCTTTAATCCGTTAAATGGGAGTAATAGGGACAAATTATTGTCTCTGATAAAGGAATGGGATATAAGACTCTTTTCTTAGTACTTTTATTAATCTTAGACTTAAATGCATTGGAGGGAGAAGTTATGGATAATCTAGAGAGAATAGACTTATTTGTTTCTGGAGAAGCTGGATATAATTCGTATAGGATACCTGCAATCTTAGTGTCTAATAGAGGAACTATTCTTGTATTCTGCGAAGGTAGAAAGTATAGCGTCTTTGACACTGGAGATATAGATATAATCTTAAGAAGGAGTACTGATGGTGGTAAAACTTGGGAAGAGCCTAGAGTTATAGCTGATGCAGGTAAGGATGTCTTTGGAAATCCATCTCCAGTGCTGGATAAAAGGACAGGAACAATATATCTTTTCCTAACATGGAATTTAGCAGAGAAAGGAGAGAAAGTTATTCTTACAGAATCTGCTCCTCGTACAGTCTGGGTTATGAAAAGCGTAGATGATGGAAATACCTGGAGTGAGCCTATAGAGATTACCCAATATGTAAAAAGGGAAAACTGGACATGGTATGCTACGGGACCAGGTCATGGAATTCAGTTAGAAAATGGTAGGATGATAGTACCTTGTGACCATGCAATAAAGTTATTGCCAGGAGAGAATTTCGACCCCAACAAACACTATTACTCTCATATTATATATAGTGACGATGGAATAAATTGGCATATTGGAGGAATTGTTCCTAGGGGAGGAACCAACGAGTGTCAGGTGACTGAGTTATCTGACGGTTGGTTGTATTTAAGTATGAGAAATTATGATGGCTCCTGTAGAAGGGCTTATTCTATAAGTAGAAATAGTGGAATAACTTGGGATGAGGTGAAAATAGATGAGAGACTAGTTGACCCTATATGTCAGGCAAGTATTATCTCTGATCCAAAACGAGGTATAGTTGTATTTTGTAATCCTGCAAGTCTAAAGAGAGAAAACCTAACACTAAGGATAAGTTATGACGATTGTAAGAGTTGGGCTCAAGATATTGTTATTTATCAAGGTCCGAGTGCTTATTCTGACTTAGCAATCTTAGATAATACAATCTTGTGTTTGTACGAAAATGGGGATAATACAGCGTACGAAAGGGTATCTCTTACCAGGATACCTTTATAGAGGACACCATACCTATAGTAGGGGCAATTTACAAATTGCCCCTACTAAGATAAGTCTTTTAACCTCATTTATGATATAATTTTAGCAATTCTACTAGGGGAGGTGTATTATGCAGTATAGAGTTTTTGGAAGAACTGAACTTAAGGTATCTGAGATAGGATTTGGTTGCTGGGGTATAGGCGGAGGATGGGGCTCTAGAGATGATGAAGAGGCTAAGAGGGCTCTTTCAAGGGCATTTGATCTGGGTGTAAATTTTTATGATACTGCTCTTGGATATGGAAATGGGCATAGTGAAGAGCTATTAGGAGAAGTTTTCTCTAAAGTCAGAGACAAAGTAATTATTGCTACTAAGATTCCTCCCAAGACTTACAGATGGCCTGTTTTGCCTACAGAACCTATTACTGAAACTTTTCCTAAAGATTGGGTGATAAAATGTACAGAGGAAAGTTTGAGACATCTAAAGACAGATTATATAGATATACAACAGTTACATGCTTGGACAGATGCATATAATGAACAATTAGATTGGTATGAAGGACTTATGAAATTGAAAGAGCAGGGTAAGGTTAGATTCTTTGGTGTATCAAGTAATGATTGGGACCCTTACGGTCCAGTTAATCTTATAAGATCGGGACGTATCGATTCGGTACAGGTTATTTATAATATTTTTGAACAAAGACCTGAAGAGCAACTTCTTCCCTCTGCTTTAGAGAACAATGTTGGTATTATAGTAAGGGTTCCATTTGAAGAAGGGTTACTTACTGGAAAGATAACTCCTGATTACAAATTTGAAGAGAATGATTGGAGAGCTAAGTGGCTTACACCTGAAAGAATAAAAGAAGCGTATGAAAGGGTAGAAAAATTGAAAGCATTTCTAAGTGATGATATACCAGACCTATCAACATTAGCACTAAAGTTTGTACTCTCTCATCCAGCAGTATCGACGGTTATACCTGGTATGCGAAAGGTTGCTCATGTAGAAAACAATGTTAAAGCTTCGGATGGAAAACTTTTATCGTCAGAGATTTTAAGAGAATTGAAGAAGTTTGCTTTCGTACATGGCTGGAAGTATCCTTGGAGCCAGACTTAGATATTAAAGTTTAAGTTTCTGTTGAAAATTTTCTTTTAGTGTAGTATTCTTTTCTAAGAAAATATATTTTTATAATAAAAAATCTTTAACTGGGAGGTGATTTCAGTGAGGTATTTTAAGATTTTAGCTCTTTTTGTAACTTTGACTATTATAGGTTTAGGGGCTAATGGAGGATGTGGATGCCCTGGTCCAGTATCACTAGGTTTAGGTAAGATCACTGGTTATGTAGCTAGTTCTGTATTAGTGACTACTAGAATCCCAGGAGCTACTATTACTGCAGTAGGAGGAGGAAAGACTTATACTACGGTTACAGATGAGCAAGGTAACTATACCCTTCTTGTTCCAGCTGGGACTTATAATGTTTCAGCTAGTAAAGATACCTTTAATACTAAGACTGAAAGTGGAGTTTCTGTGACTGCAGACGGAACAAAGACGGTGAACTTTTCGCTTACTACAGGAATTGGAGAGACTCCTGAAATAAGTATAAGTGATATAGCGATTATCACTATTACTTATCCAAACCAATTTGATATAAGAGGCTTAAGTTTAGACAAAAATCTTAAGTTAGACATTAAGAGTCTATTAAAATTATATCCTCCTACAATTAAGACTGATGGTTCTGACTATAAATCAGCTTTTATTATTGAGGCCAGCTTTGCTCCGTCTCCTCCGTTAGGAGCCAAAGGCTCAAGAATCTACGTTGGAACCTCATCTAATGGGCCATTTATACTTAAGAGCTTAGGTCCTGGAGTAATTACATCTATGCCTGTAAGTACTGCATTTAACTCTGTAGACACATTGGTACCTAATACTACATACTATATCTATCCATCTCTCTATGGTACTTGGGGAGAGAGCATAGCAGAAGAATATATGGAGGTTTCTACACCAGAGAAGCTAGAGCTGATTAATCCAGGAAATAACAGTGTAGTTTTTCCTGGAGATCAAGTAACATTTGAATGGACTAGTTTAGGTGAAGGTTGGGACTATAACGGAGAGATTAGGAAAGAAACGGGAGATTATGTAGGAAGTTTTTCAACAAATGATTCTTCTTACACAGCTTTTGTTCCTCAAGAAGCTGAAGTAGGCAACTATATATGGAGGATTATAGGCTCTAGGTTTTCTGGAGGGGAACCTGCTGGATTATCTAAACCAGATGGTTCCTCGTATAGACAGATATCGATCTCTTATCCTCGTAGGCTTATAATAGGATCAGAGCCAGCTGAATAGTCTAAAAAGAAGGTGTAAATCTTTCTTCTTTTTAGTTTTTTATACTAAACCAATAGGGGTTCAGAGATTCTGAACCCCTATTTTATTTCTAAATTTTTAAATAACTGAAAAGAGCTCTCCATAAGAAAGATTTAAGATATGTTCAAATGGGACACGGAATGTTACAGCTACATAGATTCTATCTCTACTCTTTATGGCTTTATCTCCTCTATACTCAACTAGTTTATGAGATTTAAGTCCAGGAGATAATTCGAAAAAAGAGTTCTCCTTCTGATATCTGAGTTTACCTTCTTCTAATAGGTAGGTATTTTCTTTTAGCCTAGTTACTCTTCCGTCAAAAGTAATCTCTCCGTCTTTAGGTAATGATATTTCTAATGTAGCTAGTACATCTTTACATCCTTCGGTCTTTATACAGAGCTTGACCTTTTGCAAGTTCTCTAAGGTCAAAGTTATATCAGTACTAATTTCCTGCATCTTTATCCATCTTCTTAAGGAGTGGTTCATCTTATCCCATCGGGTCTCTTTTCCTCTTTCCTCTTTTGGAAGTAGATCCATATAACCCCAAGTAATTTTCTGTTTTAAACTGTAGCTATCTTGTTCTTTTTCTAAGGATGATCCAATAAAAGGACCCTTTCCAAAGAAAGAAGTAAGATATCTGAATCTAATATCTATATCATCAAGAACTATTGTTAAAAACTCATCACTATCCTTTGTAAAAGTTACACTACCTTTGCCTGAGTTTATCCTTACTATTCCACTATCTTCGAAGTAGAATATTCCAGATCTTGGCAGAGGTTTCCTTTCTAGAGATTCTCCTTTAAACTCGGGGTAAAAGAGGAATAAATGCAAAGGATCAAATCCATTTCCTAACCTACTCAAATTGCCATTAAAGATAATGTCACTTGCCTTTAGATAAATGCCATTCCCTTTTGTGATGCCCATTTTTTTAAAGAGATAATAATAACGGACATCTGCTGGCATTCTAATACCTCTATCCTGTCTGAGGGAAAACGTATTAAGGAATGTTCCATCTGCTTCTAGAAAATAAGTGGCAAAATTAAGGACTCTTTCCGTATAATTTATAAGTTCTGGCATATCTAAATCTTCTGCTAGCCACAGCATAGCAATACCACATATAGGATTATAGACCCCTAAGCTTCTCTCGTAGAAGAGTCCATCTCTATTACAGTCTATACCTTCTTCTAAATATTCTTTAGCAATTAGCTTACATTCATTATCTTCAAACAAAGTCCCTAGTCTAGCTAATGCAGATGCTTGAACCCATCTATGATTTGGCGTGTGGAATCCTCCACTCTTTAATGCTGGAATAGCCTTCTTTAAAAAGTGTTCTAGAAGAAAGAGTATATCTTCTTCTATTCCTATTTTCCTGAGATATTCGACCCAAGGAGCATATATCCATACCCTAAAAGAGGTATCTGGTGGAGAATAAAAATTAGTTTCATATAAATCAATCGTGCCATCTTCATGTTGAATTCTTACTAGATATTCGAGAGCCTTAATTAACCTTTCTCTTAGCATCTTATTAAGATAAAACTTAGAGTCAGGGCAGAAGTATATACTCAACAAGGTATTTATGCCATACTCAGAGTCTGCTAAACCTAAATTTGGTTTTTCTATTCCCCCATAGTCAAAGCGATTAGGGTCCTCGATTTGTTTACCGAGGACCCTAGAAAGAGAATTATCCATTGCTTTAACTGTTTGAATATAATGATCTAAAGACATGTCTTATACCTCTAGAAGCTTTTCTGCTATCCTTTTACCCATCTCTGTAGTAGAGGCATTTCCTCCTAGGTCATAGGTAACATACTTACCCTCTTTTATTGTTTCTGCTACTGCCTGCACTATACGCCTTTCCCACTCTTTCTCCCCAAGATAACCTAACATCATTGCGCTAGCTAGTAGGACCGCTGTAGGGTTTACTTTATATTGCCCTTTATATTTTGGAGCAGACCCGTGAACTGCTTCAAATACAGCATATTCTTCCCCAATATTTGCACCTGGTGCTAGACCTAAGCCTCCAACAAGACCCGCACAGAGATCTGAAAGTATATCACCAAAAAGATTGGTAGTTACAATTACATCAAAATTCTCTGGATTTTTCACTAATTGCATGGCCATATTGTCAACTATCCTATCTTCAAATTCTATCTCTGGAAAGTCTTTAGCCACCTCTCTAGCTGTATCTAAGAATAATCCATCAGTGAATTTCATTATATTTGCTTTATGAACAGCAGTAACCTTTTTTCTACCATTTTCTCTTGCATAGTTAAATGCAAACCTAATTATTCTTTCACTTGCCTTCTTTGTGATGATTCTAATACTTTCTGCACAGGTCTTATCTTCGTCTACATAATGTTCTACTCCTGCATATAAGTCCTCTGTATTTTCTCTTACTACTATTAAATCTATGTTTGAGTATCTACTTGGAACACCTTCGAAAGATTTAACCGGCCTTACATTGGCAAATAGCTTAAGTTCCTGTCTTAGTGCAACATTTACACTTCTAAAGCCCGTTCCAACCGGAGTAGTTATAGGACCCTTTAGAGCAACTCCATTTCTTTTTATGCTCTCTATAGTCTCTTCAGGTATCGGAGTCCCGTACTTTTCTAACGCTTCCTCACCTGCAATACACTCTTCCCATTCTATGTCTAGTCCTGTTTTGTTTAGGACTAGCATAACCGCTTCCATAATTTCTGGTCCAGTTCCATCTCCTCTAATTAGGGAAATCTTGTATTTACTCAATTGAGAAACCTCCGTATTTTTTAAAGTGTTCTACCAGTCCTCCGTCCTGTAATAGCTTCATCATAAAAGGAGGAAGTGGAGTTATCTTAATCTGAACCCCCTTTGTTATATTTTTGACAGTTCCCTCTTCTAAATTTATCTCCAATTCATCCCCCTCCTCTATACCTGAAGTGTCACACTCTACTAGGGGTAAACCGTTGTTTATAGCGTTCCTATAGAATATTCTAGCAAATGAAATTGCTACTACTGCACTTAGTCCGGCATTTTTAATGACTAGAGGTGCCTGCTCTCTACTAGAGCCACAGCCAAAGTTCTTGCCAGCAACAATAATATCCCCTGGCTTTATCTTTTTAATAAAATCGGGATCTATATCTTCGAATATATGCTGGGCTAATTCTTTCATATCTAACGTCTTAAATTTATACTTTCCCGATATTATGTAATCGGTGTTTATGTCATCTCCCAATTTATGTGCAAAGCCCCGGATAATCATAGGTACCTCCTTGGATCAGTTATCTTTCCTGTAATACAAGAGGCGGCGACAGTTGCTGGAGAAGCCAGATATATGAATGCCTTGTTATTACCCATTCTCCCTTTAAAGTTTCTATTAGCAGTAGAAATTACGTTTTCACCATCTGATGGGATTCCTGCATGCGTCCCAACACAGGGCCCACAGCCTGGAGGGATTATAGTTGCTCCAGCATTAATTAGTTTCTCTATGAGTCCACGCCTTATTGCCTCTAGATATATGCTCTTAGATGCACAGCCGACTATAAGTCTTACCTTGGGATGAATCTCTTTACCTTCTAGAATCTTAACAGCTATCTCTAGGTCTTCTAATCTTCCATTAGTGCAAGTTCCAATAAACCCTTGATGTATAGGGACATCTCCAACTTCACTTATACCTACTACGTTATCAACCCTATGTGGCAAAGCAATTTGAGGTTCTAACCTATTTACTTCTATTTCGATAGTAGATTCATAGTTTGCTAGAGGATCTATAGACAATTCTTTATTGCATTCCCTTCCATGCTCTTTTAACCATGCTTTTGTCTTTTCATCTACAGGAAATATTCCTGCTTTTGCTCCTACTTCTACTGCCATGTTTGAAATAGTAAATCTAGCATCTACACTGAGCTGATCCATCACCTCTCCATCAAATTCTAATGCTTTGTAAGTAGCTCCATCTGCTCCCATAAGTTTTGCTAGATTTAGAATTATATCTTTAGAGTAAACTCCAGTAGGAAGTTTGCCAGATAAAATTACTCTTATAGACGCAGGTATCTTGAACCATAGTTTACCAGAAAGCATAACTGCTGCAAGTTCACTGGAGCCTATCCCTGTAGAAAATGCTCCAATCGCTCCATATGTGCAGGTATGAGAATCTGCCCCTACTACAATATCGTAAGGCCCAGCAAATCCATATTCTGGAATTAGTTGATGACATATTCCACTACCAATATCAAAGAGTTTTAAGCCTTGTTCATATGCGAAATCCCTCATTAATTTGTGAAGATTAGAGAAGCCTTCATTTGGACTTGGAGCTCCGTGATCAATTACCAAAGCGATCTTCTCTGGTTTTAAGACCTTCTTGCCTCCCATCTCATAAAATTTCTGTATAGCAAGTGGGGACGTTCCATCTTGCCCCATTGCAAAATCTACATCTACTACAACTACCTCTCCTATCTTCGGTTCTCTTCCAAGATGTGATTCAAAGATTTTTTCTGTTAACGTTTTATGAGACATATTCTTTTTCCTTTAGGTAATCTTGATAGAGTATCATGAGTTCTTTATCAAATAATGGTCTCTTCAGTTCTACTGCAAGGGCTCTTACTCTAGGTAAAAGTTCATTTGCAACCTCAGAAGAGATTTCAATTCCATACTCTTGGAATTTCTTTATAATGGCATGACTTCCAGAGTGCTTACCAATTACTATCTGTCTTTCTAGTCCAACATCCTCAGGGTTAAATACTTCATAGGTTCTTGTGTATTTTAATACTCCATCAGCATGGATTCCAGATTCATGGGCAAAGACATTAGTCCCTACTATTGCCTTGCTTGGTGGAAGTGGTCTAGCGGATGCTCTTGCTACATATTCACAGATCTCTCTAAATCTCTCTGTCTTTATTCCAAGGTCTATATTCCATAGATACTTTAAAGCCATAATTACTTCTTCTAACGCAGCATTTCCAGCTCTTTCTCCTAATCCATTAACTGTAACTCCTGCAAATTCTGCTCCTGCCTTTATCCCTGCTAAAGTATTTGCAGTTGCCATTCCAAAGTCATTATGTGTGTGCATCTCTATTGGAATGTTAACTTTCTCTTTTAGTGTTTTTATTGTTTCATACATCTTAAATGGATCCATAATTCCGACAGTATCACAGTAACGTAATCTATCAGCACCAGCTTGTTTTGCTATTGTAGCAAATTGGACAAGAAAGTCCATATCTGTTCTAGATGCATCTTCCGCATTTACAGATACGTAGACACCTTCTTTTTTAGCAAATTCTGTAGCTTTAGCCATACTTTCTAAAACCCACTCTCTTGTCTTCTGTAACTTGTATTGGATATGTATATCAGAAGTGGATATAGAGATCGCTACCGCATCTACTCCACACCTTAGTGAAGCCTCTACATCACTGATTACCGCTCTATTCCAGCCCATAATACTAGCTTTTAATCCTAATTTTGTTATGGCTTTTATAGCTTCAGCTTCGTCTCCTCCCATAACTGGAATTCCAGCTTCAATCTGATGAACTCCAATTTCGTCTAGCATTCTAGCGATTTGAATCTTCTCTGCCTTAGAAAATACTACTCCTGCGGTTTGTTCACCATCTCTAAGGGTTGTATCTACTATCTTAATCTGACTCATTACTTATAACACCTCCAAGTTTAGGTATAACACACTTAGCCTTATTATAGGCTCAAGGTTTTTAAGTTTAATATATAAGAACTTTAAAATACATTAATTAGCTTAAGATAATAAAAGATAGAATAGGTCCCTGTCAATAGATTTGTGAATAAAAATATGGTGGAGCTGACGGGACTTGAACCCGTGACCTCTTCCATGCCAAGGAAGCGCGCTCCCTCTGCGCCACAGCCCCACACTTTAACACTAAAAATTATAAACTATAGACAAAAATTATGCAAGAGGTGGCAAATGTGCTATTTTTCTCTACTCTCTAAATAATAAGTAAATTCTAAAAGAAGCTCAAGATTATCTTTATCTAAAGAAAGAGTTTTTATAATCTTTCTTGCTTCAGAAAGATAGAGGCTTACTTTTTCTTTGCATGCATCTTTTATACCTGATTTATCGAGTAACTGTGTGATACATTCTATATCTTTTTCTGTTTTCCCTTTGTCTAATACAATATCCTTGATTTCTGGTCTCTCCTTGAGTCCTAGAATGATAGGATATGTCTTTTTGTTCTGTCTTAAATCACTTCCAACAGGTTTTCCAGTGACCTTAGGGTCCCCCCATAATCCGAGTATATCATCTAGGATCTGAAAACCTAGACCAAGATTCCTTGTTATTAGTATCAGTCTTTCTATGAGGTCTTCTCTCTCTGATATCACCGCGCCCATTTCTGCACTTGCTTCAAACATGCTACAGGTTTTCCCTTGAATCATTAATAGATATTCTTCTATATCTACATCTTGTCTTGTCTCAAAATCTACATCCATAAACTGTCCTTGACAGAGTTTAAAGATAGCAGTATCTAAAATATCTATAAGTCTGCATTTTTTATAGTAATCTAGTCCTGAATCTAGAATAGCTTTATGTGCAAGGGATATCATCGCATCTCCAACATTTATCCCTTGGGAGGCTCCCCATATACTCCAGACAGTTTCCCTTCCTCTTCTGAGTGTATCTTTATCCTGTATATCATCATGGACTAAGGAAAAATTATGGGTTAACTCTAAAGCTATCCCAGCAGGATATGATTCTTCCAACTTCCCACCGGTAATCTTGCATATAAGACCACAGAGAACGGGCCTTAATCTTTTACCCTTATAAGAATCTTCTGGCATAAAGTTCTTGTTAAGCCATCCCATATGATAACGAATAATATTGGTCAAATTATCATTTGGTAATTTATGAAAGAAAGATAATAGCTCTTCCTCTATTCCTCTAGAGATATATTCTATCTCAGTTTGTAATTTTACAAGGGACCCTCTCAATTTTATCTTCTTCTCCTCTTATTTATCTCTGTTTTGGCGAATTTTATAAGATGTACCAGAGGTCTTCTAGAAGGACATATGTATGCACAACTGCCACATTCAATACAGTCAAGGAGATATAACCTTTGAGCATCTTCAAACCTTTTCTGTTCAGCTAAGTTTCCTAATTCTAAAGGCAAAAGTCCCATTGGACAAGTATCTACACATTTTGCGCATCTTAGACAGGGGTAAGTTTTCTCTTCTATTTTGGTTAATGCTATAATTCCAGAGGTCCCCTTTATAACTGGTACTTCCAATGTCCACTGGGCAACGCCAGTCATTGGTCCACCCGATATAACTTTTTGAGTTTCTTGTTTTAACCCTGTGTATTCTAATATATCTTTAAACTGTGTTCCTATTCTTACTCTTAAATTACTAGGTTTCTCTACCCCATCTCCACTCACAGTTATAACTCTAGAGATAAGAGGTATTCCTTCACAGACCGCCTTGGTTATACTATAAGCTGTCTGAACATTATTTACCACTACTCCAACGTTAAGTGGTAGTTTACCTGATGGAACTTCTCTATTCAAGAGCGCCTTTATAAGATGCTTCTCTGAACCTTGAGGGTATCTTGTAGGCAAAGAGACTATTCTTATATCTTTATAAGAATTTGCTTTACTAGTTAATACATCTATGGCGTCTTTTTTATTGTCTTCTATACCAATAATTCCCTGTTTAGCCCCTACGACCTTCATAATGATCTGTAGACCAGTTATTACTTCATCAGGATTCTCTAACATAAGACGGTGATCGCAAGTAAGGAAAGGTTCACATTCAGCACCATTTAAGATAACCGTGTCTATTGATACTCCTTCAGGTGGAGACAATTTTACTGAAGTTGGAAACGCTGCTCCCCCCAACCCCACTATACCTGCTTCTCTAACTATGCTTACAATCTCCTCTCTCTTTAATTCTTGCCATTGTCTCTTTTCTGTAGCCAATTCTTCGATTGGGTCATCCTCACTAGCTTCTATTATAATAGATGGAACGATCTCTCCTGTAGGTATAGGGTGAGGCTCTATGGAGATTATCTTACCTGAAATACTCGCATGAACAGGACTGGATACAAATGCCTTTGAGTCTCCAATCTTATCTCCAGCCTTTACCATATCCCCCTTTTTTACCAAAGGTTCCAGAACCGCTCCTGTATGCTGTTTTAATGGTATTATTACCCTTTTGGGTGCAGGAAAATCTACTATTGGCTGGGACTCTGTTAATTCTTTGTGTTCCTCTATTCTTAGTCCCCCATGAAATTTGAATGCCATATCTTTATTTACCTCCTATAGCAAATCCTTTAAGATTATACATTTTTTTCTCTTATAGTCAAGCAATGTGTTATAATCATCTAAAGTAATATTAATCTTAATAGGAGGCAGCTTACTATGAATGAGATATTAGAATTATTATATAAAAGAGGAGCGATAATGAAAGGACACTTTTTACTCTCTTCTGGACTTCATAGTGATACCTATGTGCAGTGTGCGTTGATATCTCAGTATCCTGAGGATAATTCTTTCCTAGCCAGTAAGATTGCAGAACTTTTTAGGGGTACAGATATAAACTTAGTTGTTGGACCAGCTATAGGAGGTATTACTATTGCCTATGAGACTGCTAGGGCTTTAGGAGTTAGA
>JAOACC010000041.1 GCA_026418035.1 bacterium | reverse complement strand
CTCGTTGAGAGCTTTAACTCTTCTTAATAGTATCTAAAAATTCTTCAGCTTGATAGCCAAAGTTATCCTCTTTAGTGTAGTTATATTTCTTTTCTAGGACCTCCCCTATTCTGTGGCATTCTTCTTTGGCCAGAGACATATTCAATTCTTTAGGCTTATCTCCTACTATTTTTAGGAAATTCAATCTGTATATTTTCTCTAGTACAGTCTCTGGCAACTTAATACCTTTTACAGTATCAGGTCTTGCTAAGAAGTTTTTATCTGTAGGACCAACGGAGAACTCTTTATCTGTCTCTAAAAAATCTCTCATAAATTTTATCCTGTTAGTTATTAGTTCTTTTGCTACACCACTCTTTGTAACCGCAGTATCATCTCCAAATACTATCCTATCTTGGTATCTAATAAAAAATTCTCTAGTCTTCTCAGGATACCTTGAAAAGTTATAGTACATCTCCGATCCAGGAGTTATATCTAGATTGACATTTGGAAAACTTTCTAATAGCTTTTCTGCTCTTTCTAAATCCGCTGATAAAAAATAAAAGTGTGCAAAGACAATCTTTAGTCTGGGAAATCTTCTTAATATATTCCCTACCCTTTCATATAGTTCCTCTTTAGGCGGATATGTACCATCTGTATAGTCCCATCCCCTCTCTTTAGCGATTGGAGGGACTTTACTTTTGTCCCAAAATTCTTCTGGATCTGCTACATGCCAAAAGATAGGCATCTGTAGCGCTTCTATGTTCTCAAAAAAGCTATTATAGACATGGTTATCTATAGGAAAAGGCATTCTTTTGGCATAATTTGGTTTTGTCTCCAAGATTTTAATCCCATCAAAACCTATCTCTTTTAGCTTAATAACCTGTTCCCCAAGATTTTTCTCTATCTCACCTTCCGACTTCCCCTCGATATTAGAGTAGTCAAGTCCTCCAGATATGTAGACTTCATCGGGATACATAGCCTTAAAGCATATAGCCTGAGGATTACTGTTTACTCTGTCTAATCTAGCTGGACTAACTATATTTAATCCTGTTATGCCAAGTCCTTTAAAGAATTCTTTAGTCTCCTCTATAAGTGGTATGTATTCGAAATGAACATGCGCATTAATAATCTCTATATCACTCATAATTATTTCCTCCTATTTTATTATTTTTACAATCTCATCTAACTGCTTCTTTGGAGGACAGTTTGGCTCTATAGCTTTATAGCCAAATACACCACTACTATATATCTGATATCCTTCTGGTATTCCTAACTCCTTCTTTAGTTCCTTCCCTTCCTCCGAATTAAGCATTACAGTAATGCCATGAACCCAGCAGGACCCTATATTTAGAGACGCTGCCGCTAAGAACATATAACCCAATGCTAGTGTACAGTCATATTGAGCTGTCATAAGACCTTTGTCGCCTGATATTATAATCAAAGTTGGGGCATTATAAAATGCACTAAAATCAGGTCTCTTTGCTCTTTCCTCCATAGTGGGATTGCCAGATTTCAAAAGGGAATTTCTGCATGCCTCATTAATTTTACTTAATATCTCTTTATTCTGTACGATGGTAAAAAGCCATGGTTGTCTGTTCATACCACTCGGAGAAAGCCTTCCTGCCTCTAGAATAGTAAAGAGCTCTTCTTCCTTTATCTGTTCTTCTTTATAAGCTCTTACACTTCTCCTTGATAGAATAGTTTTGATTGTTTCATTTATTATCATAAATCCTCACCTCCGCATAGAATTCTTTATAAGCACATCCTCTAATGCTTTTATAGCATACTCGGTTGCTTTTACCCCATCTTCCCCACTTGCAAGCCCATTTACCAGCTTTCCTTCTTTTATACTTTTAATTATATCATTATACATAGTAATAAATGGTTTCTCTTCCTCTTCTGACTTTTCTATCATTGTCTCATTGGGACCATAGCACTTAAATTCTACCTCTCTAGGTGCTGGTCCCATTTGATAGCTTATTATTCCTTTTTCACATTCTATGTCTATCCTCAAGAGATATGTCCTATCTTTACTGTTATGTGTATAAACCCAGCTTTCATCTATGACAACAAGTGCTCCTGATTTCAATCTACATAGTGCCACCACATGGTCTGGAATTTCGTATCCTTCCATAAAGATACCATCTGCAGTTATAGTATCAAACTCATCTTCCGAAAACCATCGAACCAGGTCAAAATAGTGAACACCGCAGTCTACTATTGGTCCCATACCTTCTTTCATTAGTCTCTCATACCTTTCTTTACCTGCCCACCTACCTCCAGCCCAGTTATAGATAAATCTCATCATCATCGGACGACCTAATTCCCCTGATTTTATGATATCTTTTATCCTTCTTATATAAGGCTTTGCCCTATTCTCAAAATTAACAGCAAAGATCTTTCCTGCCTCATTCATAGCTCTTACCATCTGCCAACCCTTTTCCGTAGTCTCTGCTAGAGGCTTTTCACAGAAGACATTTATGCCTCTCTTCGCTGATTCTATAACTACTTCATAGTGTGCATTTAGTGAAGTAGAGACTGTAACCAAGTCTAATTCTATAGAATCTAACATCTCTCTGTAATCTGTAAAAAGATTTTTTACCCCGAATCTTTCTCCATATTCTTTTAATCTTGTTTCATTAATATCTGACAAGGCTACAAGTTCTAATTCTTTTATACTTTTTATTGCTGGAAGATGCCCATATCCTGCCACTGTACCACAACCAACTAATCCTACTTTCAAGGTTCTCTCTCCTTTCTGTAGAATTCTCAGCTAAAAGCAATTCTATAATAATAGAGAGCATATTGTCAATGAATTAAATGAGTTTTGTGATATAATATCTTTGTTTGTACCCTAAGATTATGGAGGTGGATTTATGGTACGTTTTTATAGAATCTTTCTAGTACTATTGCTAGTATTTCTACTTCCTACTTCAGCTCTGGCTATAGAGAGATTTAGAGTAAACGTTAGGGCAGACTTATCGGACGAGAATGTTGGGGCAGAATTTGAATACAACCTTAGCTATAAGGTTTATATTGATGGAGGAATCGGTATTACTCTAGGAGCTATTGACAGAATAAGAGTGTCAGCTGGTTTTAAATATTATCTCTGGGAGCCAGATGAGAAAGTATATTTTAGGATTCATGGTATAACATATTTCAAAGATACTAGTATTACAAGATTTAAATTAGGGATAGGTGTGGGCTATACTACATATCTTGATCGAACAAGAAGTTCTATAGAAGTAGGGGTTTTAGTAGGCTTCTACAGTGGGACGTTAGATATTAAGCCAACACTGGGGGTATCAGTTTCGGTTAGTAGATAAGATTTAGTCTAAATTAGTTAGTAAAGACTCATAAACATTTTTAGTACTCATAACCATATTTTCTAATGTAAACATCTCTTTATATCTTTTATAGCCTGCCTCTCCTAATTCTTTCATTAACTCCCTATTATTTATTAGCTTCTCTATAGCTCGAGCAATTTCTAATGGATCTTCAGGAGGAACTAGAATTCCGGTTTTCCCATCATCTATAATCTCTGGTATTCCTCCTACTTCTGTAGCTATAACTGGAACCTTTTGAGACATAGCTTCTAAGACAACAATTGGTAAAGCCTCAAAGAGTGATGGTAGGACAAATATATGAAAATTGCTGAAGTATAACCTAGCATTGGGAAGAGCCCCCAGAAAGAAGACCCTATCTTCTATGTTTAAATTTTGGGTTAATTTTTCTAGATTTTCTCTCTCTTCTCCGTCTCCTATTACTACAAGATTCAAGTCTTTATATTTATTATGTAGATGGCTAAACGCTTCTATAAGATATCTTATCCCTTTAAACTTAGTAAGTCTTGCAGCTGTTCCTATTATAAAACCATCTATCTTTATAGGGAGTTCCATTCTATTTAGGACTTCTGGTATTCCATTATGGATAGTCGTAATTTTTTCTCTAGAAAGTCCAGCTTTAATTAATTTATCTCTATCATTCTTTGATACCGCTATAACACTATCCCCCCATCTCTTATTTATAAAAGCAGATATTCTATAATCAATAATAGGAAGAGAAGTAAAATATCCATGGCAGGTAAATATTACTGGTACTTTATCAGCCATCTTTTTAGAAATATAGACTAACTCATGTGCTCCATGAACGTGAATTATACTAGGATTAAATTCTTCTATTATACGCCTCAATTCCTTTTTATACCTGTTAACATTTAGAAATGTAAGTGAAATAATTTCTCTATAGGGTATATCACTTTCTTTTAGAAGGGTAATACCCTTTCCATAAGGTGCAACAATCAATATGTTGTAGTCATCTTTAAGAGATTTAGCAAGCTCTATTACATGAATCTCTGTTCCTGCAACACTCAAATATGGTAAGAGATACAAAATTCTAGGTTTCATAGATTAATTAAACGCCTCTCTGCCTCCTTCTAATAAATATAATAGTAACTAGAGTGATTAAGACCGCTATTAATAATACTATTAGATAGCTTAATAGTGGTTGTCTAGCAAATATACTAAATAGGGCCCTTTTCTCTCTTATAAGGGTGCTTGAGATAACTTCTCCTAGACCAGTTATAACACTAAGCTGTCCGTAGATTTTATCTCTAGTATCAGAATTCCCTAAAACCCTTTTCAATCTACCTAGTGTATCTTGATCTTTATAGATAATAGAATACATAGCCTTATCTTTATTCCAAGGTGAGGAGTTTGCCTGTAGAAGTGCTTTTGTAGTAAATCCATCAAGAGAAAAACCTAAGTCTTTCTTTATAGAAAATCCAACCTCTTGAGGGGTTACCCATAGTATATCAGAGATTCTCTTTAGCCTTTTATCCCTCATATCTCCCATAAATATCACATTCTTATCTTTTAGAAAATCTTCATCTATTTTATCCCCTAAGAATATCCTCCACTTAAATATTTTCCCTAATGTTTGTCCTAAGCTAGCAGATAGAGTAGCAGATAATGAAAGCTCTTCATCGGAAGGATTTTCAGAGAGCCATAGAACAATATCTCTATCGCCTTTGATGCTCCAGATGTCTCTAAGGTCAGGATAGAATCCTCGCCATTCTTTTACTAGATATATGAAAGAATCTCCTTCAATCTTAGTCCAAGCTATTTCATCATATCTCTTGTTACAATCTACCTCTAACAGATTATGATATGTCTTAATCTCTATAAACCACTCCCTCTTATCAAGTTCTTCTTTAGGGAATGGAACTCTTAAGGTCCCTCTTTCGGCATTTCCCGCATCTAATCTTTCACTCTTTACCGGAATTCCATTTATGTAGATAGTTATTGAGGATTTACTAGGTTCTAGTATCTTAGAGTGGCTAAATTGAAGTTCTATAAACGAGCCGTTCCCTATACCTTCAAATCCTGATGGTAGTCTTAAAAGAAAGGACGTATTTTGATGAAAAACTCCGGATAAAACTACGCTTTCATAACCAAGGTCTTTCAGCCTGATCAGGCCTTCTTTTCTTGCCTCTGACTCTTCTTTAGCTGGAATTGAAGTGACAACTACTGGATTCTTTTCTGTAATAGATGTCTGAAGTGGATCATTAATGTAAGAAACAGCTTTTGATAAACCATCTTTTTTACCCGATATATATAATTGTAATCTGTCTTCTAAAGATAAAAGATAGATAAGTCCATTATTCTCCTCTAAATTTCTAAATGTCTCATCCTTAGATAAGATATTCCATTTAGATAACTCTCCTATAAGAATCTGTTTTTCTTTTCTATACCTATACGGGTCTTCTGTGGAGACTTTTAGATAGAGATTTTTATATTTCTCTCTGATACCTAAGCCATTTGCCACCTCTAACATAGCTTCTAATTCTTCCTGCGAAAAGTTTTTGGGTAGATAGAACGTAAAAGTAACCGGCTCTCTATCAAGATATTCTAGAAATGGATACGGATAATCAGAGATTTTATAAGTTTTATTCTCTAGAATCTCTAGATGTAAGAATGAATCATTGTGTATTAGCACCCAATTGGCATCATTATCTATATCTTTACAAAGACCTTCCGCACTTCTATGTCTAGTAATTATAGATATCTCATTGAATCCTTTTTTAATTAAATCTTTAGAAATATTTATTCTCCAATATACAGGTCTCTTTTCTCTCTGGCTCATAATTCTACTACTTAAAGGTCGTCCATTAATTGATACAGTTATAAAGGATTCTCTATCTATAATTGTCGGAGAAAACGAATATCTGAGGTCTAAGAAGTTATTATTCCCCAGTTGAATCCCTGATTTTACCTCAAACCAAAGGGTTGTTTTACTAATGGGTAGATTTAAAAGTCTATCATCTTTAAATAATTGTATATTAAAACCTCTTGTTTCTAAAGAACAATAGGAGACATTGGGCATCAAGTAGAATATAAAGATAAATGTTATCAGAAGAATCCATTTTTTCATTATGAGACACTCCTTTCTGTTTTATACCATTTCAGTGCCTTACCTGTAATCTTTTCCCTAACAGAAAAATATATTGCTCTTATAACGACAATAAGCCATAATTGGCAATAGGTAAAATACATTAGAGATATTAGTAGAATATTCTCTAAGTTACCCTCACCTCTTTCGAAGCTTAGAGAGATAAAGGTTTCCGTTATATAAAGGGCATAAGCCAAGAACCATATAATAAATAAGGGGCCTCCAATATTCAACTTTACTATACCCAATAATCCTAAAACAAATATTGTATCTGATACAACTATACCAGAAAATGCTAATAGATATATATAAGCAAAATAGAGTATATCAAACATAATCTTTCTATCTCTTAGTGAGGAGAAGTTTTTAAGATATGTAAATATCACTGCAAGATTCCCTCTTGCCCACCTTGTTCTCTGCTTAAACCAAACCTTGAGTTTTTCTGGTTCTTGTTCCCATGTTACCGCATATGGTATCCAAAGTATCTTATAACCAGATTGATATATCCTTATTGTAAGTTCTGTATCCTCTGTAAGACTGTTAGTTTCCCAACCACCAATTTTGTCTAAAATTTCTTTTCTTATGATAAAATTAGTCCCTGGTATCGTGGCAAGACCCCAAAGATAATTTCTAGCTGCCTGAATAAGCCACTGAAAACTTAAGGTTTCTATGTTTATAAAACGAGTAAGTATGTTCCTATCCCTATTCCTGGTTCTAAATTTCCCTACTACTGCTCCAAGGTTAGGATTATTAATTATAAATCTTACAAGGTTTAGTATCGCTCTTCTTTCAGGAGTATTGTCAGCATCATAAACTACTATATAATTTCCGCTAGCTAACTTTAATCCTTGATTTAGAGCATTTGCCTTACCTTTAGCCCCCAATGGTGGTTGTATTTCTAACACTATAAGATTATTATACCTTTTAGCCTTCTCTCTTAAAACCTCGCCTGTCCTATCTGTAGAACTATCATTGATAACTATAACCTCTAGCTTTTCCTTAGGATAGATAGACCTCATTATTGCATCTATAGTGTTACCTATAACCTTCTCCTCGTTGTGAGCTGGAACTAGTACTGTTACCTTTGGATATTCTGGAAGATTTTCGGAGTTTATTTCAAATCTCTGTGTCTCTAAAAAATATCTATATCCAAAGAATGTTAAAAAGATATGGTATAGTAGAATAAACCAGACAATCGCCATGGACACAACAAAGGCATAGTCCCAGAATGTTAATATTGTCATATTTTATCACCTGTCTCGTATAGTTTTCTTTTACCCCTTATTAAATAGAATATAATTAAAGCAAAGAGGCTTATAGCGACAATTAATATAAGCCGTAGATAACTAATAAACGTTTCAAAGACTTTCTGTAAGAAGGTTTCTTCTAAAGGAGGAATATTATTGTTAACCAATTTCTTTCCGTTAATATTTACAACCTTCACATATTCGCTTTCTACTCTAAAAGGTTCGTTTCTCAATTCTAAAAATCTATAACCTAAAGTACGTATATCACTTATTAATTCCCTCAATTTATCTGTTGAAGCATAAGAAGGAAAGGTGATACCTATAATAGCATCCCTTAAGACTCTAAATTCTAGAGCCCTTTTTAATAAATAGTTGTATCCCACTGGATCACTAAGACTATATCCATTCATATTTATCGGATATGCTACAACTTTTGGAGAATTAATACTCAAGAGGCCTTCGTATACAAGAAGTTTGAAACTTTTACTTGCCTTACTGTAGGTTTCGATTGAGGAGTCCGGAAGTTTAAAAGCAATGGGAAATATCTCTAATCTTCCTAATATTAATAGTCCTTCTTTTATACTGGTATCAATATCCCCTCTGATAGAATAACTCCCCAATATAATAGCCCCATTATGTTCTTCTACAAGCTTTAGCACCTCTATAAGCGCCTTGTTTTCTCCTATATAGTGGATATTCCTAAACTGCTTTACCTTAGGGTAAACTACAAGATTAATAGAGATATCCTCACAGCAGTGCGACAATAATAACTTCCTAAGTTTTTCAGCCGAGGTTAAAGGGGTCACCTCATCGAGCAAGAGTAAAATCTTTCTATCGTCTTTATGATCCTCTTTAAGTATATCGTGCAAAAGATCGAAGAATACTAAGAAAGAATTATCCCTAAAGTCTAATCTTCCAAAAAACCAGAAATTTCTCTTTTCCCAGACAAGAGGAGTCTTCTCAGTATAGTTATATATAAAGGCAAGGTCTTTTCTATCTCTAGGGTAGGCAATATAAACTGGAGATTCTAGATCAAAGCTTATCGACTCTCCTTTATAGAGGATAGAGCCATAGCCAGTTTTATAACCGTAATCTTCAAAGTCTTTCCATCCAGAATAATAGGCGTACTGCTTTACATTTGCTTCTATCCATACAAGTTTTTTGGCCTTGGAGATATTCCTTAATAAATCCACAGTAAGTCTTCTATCCTGTAGTCCGAGATAAAAGATGTAGTCGTAAGAAGAAACTGTACTAGGAATCTCTTCTATATAACGGCTTTCTATAGAAACATCAAAATGCCTAAGATACTTTTCTAGTAATTCCAATACAGGATAATTTTCGCCTAATCTTGTTTTGCCTTCATACAGAATAAGAATGCTCTTTGTCTTCTTAGGATAAGAGACATCTGTAAAACCAAAATTTAGTAAAGTTAAGATGATAAGGCTAATTAGCAAAATCTTAACCAACGTCATACCTACTAATATCTTTTGCCCTCTCCCATAGTATTAATGCATCTTCTCCCTGTTGATATTCCGCCTCTCCTATTCTTAGCCTTATAGAGATAGGCCTCTTACGCCCCTTAACTTCTACAACAATCCTATCTAAAAGATTGTGTAGTTTTTCTTTTACAATCCTAGCTGAATCTAGATTTATACTTGGCAGGATTATACCTATAGTTCCTTCATCTATTAATCCCTTTATATCTACGACCCTTGTATTAGTTGTTATTGTTTGGGCTATAGTCTTTATTATCTCTCTATATCCATCCTCCCCATAAACCCCTTTTAGTTCGCTCATATCTGAAACATTTACATATAGAACAGATAACATCTCCTTGAACCTATTAGCTCTACCCACCTCCTCTTCTAATCTTTGAAAGAAACCTTGAGTATTCAAGAAACCTGTCAATTCATCCAAAAGTATTAGCTTATCCGCTATTCTATATCTTTCTAAGCTGTTTAGAAGATTACTTACCTCCCTTTCCAATCTACCAGAAAGATAAGTTCCGAGGGGCATAGCAAAGAGCCAAAGAACATACTCAATTCTAAACTCTGTTATAGTTCCCAACACTAAGACAGAGTATAGTAGATAGGACCCATATCCAAATATGATAATAAGAGAAGCAATTAAACCAGGAATTAGTCCCAAGTTATAGCCTATTACCATATTTATTACTAATGCCCCAGCTAACACATAATTTATAAAGTTTACATTTTGACTTGTGCCAAAGACTAGGATAAATATACAGAGCCAGAAAATCATTAATAGATCAAAGATTAAAATGTCTAGTCTTAAACTTATACTTGTATTTTTCATATATGTCCTCCCCTGAGAATGATTACTTTTAATTATAAACTATAGTCTATCTTTTAGCTAGTAGGATTAAAAGCTCAAGCTGGTCAAATACATATAGATCTTTAACTTTGTAATCTCCAAGTTTAGCAACATTTATCTTTTCTAGAAGAATATCATAATTTTCTTTTCTATTCAAAAGGAATAAGGATAGAACTGCATATACCCCATAAGATTCATCTAATGTAGCAGTTTTACCATCCCAGTAATAAGAAGTATAAATTTTGCCTTCTTCTCTTATTTTTGTATCTATAAAGTCAATGAATGGTTCAATGAGATTATAGTTTCCTATATTTATAGCTATATAAATCTGCTCGATCATATTGACTTTTGAAGGTATGTGATATCTAGATGAAGATATGTCATAATAATCTGGAAAGAATATTTTAGAAGATTCTAGGGCTTTCTCCAGTATTTCTTTAGAACTTTCATAGAAGATTTTGAATCTATCAATGTATTGAGATAGTTTTGAGATCATCTCTAAGTTAAGATAGAAAAGAGATATCCTCTTACTACTCTTCTCTACTCTTCCATCAAAGTAGTCAACAAGATAACTGCCATGGCTATTAAATTTTATTATATTCTCCCCTATGTATATACCATCTCTCAAGTATCTCTCTTCTTTGAAGACCTCGTAAGCCTTTATTAAAGAGTAGGAGACTCTTAAAGAGTCTAGCAAAGATGTAGCATCATCTTCGGCTAACGTCCTCCTATTTATCCTCCAGTATAAATAACCCCTAGGTGATAGGAAGTACCTTTTTGTTATTCTCCAAGTGGTATCAAAAAGATTAAGATTCCTAGTGACTACTGCATACTCCATTAGTTGCCCTATAGATTCTAGAAGACAATAATCCGTAGGTATATCATTGTGGATTTCAGAAACTATCAGCCCCCTTCTATCTAAGAAATTTCCCTTTAAAAAACTTAATACATCCTTTTCTAAATCTTTAGAATTAGATACTGCTTCCTCTAAGGCTTTTTGCATCCTATAACCTAAAAGATAATCCCTAATAATGGAAAAAGAAAAGATAGACACTATTATTAGTAATATTGTAATAAACGTATAGCTCAACTTTTTAATAGTCACATATTACTATTTATTACCAGGTTCAGCTAACCTACCCATAAACAGTATGCTTTCAGAACGTTTATCTCTTACGAAAAAGACAAAGGGTCTATCCGCTCGAAATACAATTGGCATAATAACAGCTTTAGTCCCCATTATAACCGCAGTAGCAGCTGCTGCCTCTGTGCCTTCTTCATTTACTTCAACAAAGGATTGATGGATAACACTAGTTATATATAAATCAGGTTTTGGTGTCATCCCAGAAAAATCAGCCTTCATCATATCAAATGCATCAACCATACCTAATTTCTTTAGAACTTCGTTGAGGACGTATCTTTTCTCTATCTTAAATCTTGGAATATAGACTTCAACCTCTTTCTCCGAAAGTAATGATAACCAAGCCTTTAATTTTTTCGCTGAGAGTGTCCTCTCTATCTTAGAAAGTGAGATGTTAGGTTTTGGTAGAATAACAACCATAGACAAGTCTTTACCTGCATAAGGTATCTCTAGGATTTGAACCTCTTCGTCTTCTCCATAGTTAAAACGGGCTTTTTGATACATTGTCGGAGTTTCTATCTTGACATTCTCAGATACATAAAAAGGCATATTCTTAGTATTTTTAGGGTCGAATTGTGATTCCCATTTCCCTTTGAAATATATAGCATTAGTTAAGATAAGTCTAGTCAATTCATCAATATCATCTGTTTTAATAATATCTTTGATCTTACCATTAGTCTTGTCTTCTACCCACTTATTTATCATCTGCCTAGCCTCTTCTCTGGCCTTTGTGTTTATATAATCTACCTCTTTAAATCCGGCTTCATAGTATTTGTTTGTAAGGTCTATAAATTCCTTTAAAAATTTATAGTCTTTTTGGCCCCACAATGCATTAGCTATAGATAGTTGATAATCTTTTGTATTAGATTGTAGTAATCTTGAAAGCTCATTAAAAGTTTGATGTAATCTCTCTTGAGGAAGAGTAAAACGTAAAACCTTAGCCATTTGCTTGGCTGTCTCCCCTTTTGCTCCCGCATATGTCATAGCTAGGGCAGATGAGATGCTATAAGGTGAGTAGAAGATATTCCCTTTCTCTATAGCTAACCTCTTATATAATTCTAATGCGAAGGAGTTATTGCCAGATACAAGAGTACTTACATCTTTGCTAGCTAGAGCATTATTTGGAATAGACAACTGTCCTAGAAGGGTAATTAATAAGAGAAAACTTATGAATAGATATATACTTTTCATAATTATCACTCTCCATTTTTGAAATTAAAACTAAGTTAAATATCTTTTGCCCTTAAATTATAACATATATAGGTAATAAATAAATGCTTTATAAAGTCAAGCATAGGGGCGTATTATATACGCCCCATATAATAAAAATTATCTTCTAAAATCATTAATATTTTAAGATTCTGTCTTGCTTATAATAACTGCCTTAGCGGGTTTACACCCTTCTGCTTCAAATGTTACCTCAATTTCTCCTGGTTCTAGAGTAGAACGGATAACTGCCAAAGCCTTTCCTAAATAAGTTGTCCTCTCTTGATCATAGAAGTTTTCAGTACTCTTAGGATCAGCACTTCCAAAACCTTGAATTATGCCTGGGCCCTTTATATCAATTCGAACCTTTCTATTATCTAATTGATTAACATTGCCCTCTCTATCTTGAAGTACTATCTCAATAAATACTAAGTCTTCTCCGTCAGCAATCATTTCGGTCTTATCTGGTTTGACACATATAACCTCTGGTGGTCCAGCAGTCTTAAGGCTATATCTTCCATCCTCTTTCCCTTTTGTATAAGAGATTGCTAATATCTCTCCCGGTTCATAAATAGTTTCAAAAATCACTTTAAATCTATTCTCTTCACCAGCTGGTTTACTACCAATTAGTTTACCGTTTATGTATAGTTCTACGACTTCAGAGGAAGAATAAACCTCTACCTTTATTGGCTTTCCAACAAATTCCTTCTGCCAAGTCCAGCTATCAGTAACATTTGTCCAACTCCACTGAGTTACTATAGGTTTTTTCCCATAATAGGCTGGATTTTCTACTGCTATATAAGGTTCTTTTCTAAAGCCCCATACAATCTCTCTATAGAAGGATTGCGGTCTTCTAAATCCACATATGTCAATATCTCCACAGTTAGCTAAGTACCAAGGGTAACTTGCGAAGAATCCTGTATTATCAGTACCTTCATACTCTATCTTTCCAACTCCTGCTTCCCCAATGTAGTCCCATCCTGTCCAAGTAAAGTCTCCTATAACATAACTATTTTTCTTAACCAGCTTCCAATTTCTGTCTATACTTGGTGGAGCGGTCTCTGTCCCACAGATAATTCTATTTGGATATTTAGTTCCGTCCATTTCGTATCTACTCTCCATATAGTTATATCCAGCAATATCAAGCACCCCAAAGGCTTCTTCTGTTATCTCATCTATTATTGGATGTACCATTAATCTTTCCATGGTTTCTGCCATATTAGATGTAGATTCAACAGTCCCCTGACTTTCAGCATTTTGGGGTGCTATGGACTTTAGGATCTCTTCCATTTTTGTAGAGACAGCGATTAATCCATTAACACCACTTGTAATGTATCTAGTTCTATCTAACGAACGGATATATTCTGCAATCTTTCTCGCCCATACTGATCCATGGATATTCCCAATATCTGGTATCTCATTACCTATCGAGTAGATTATAACACTCGGATGGTTATAGTCTTTATCAATCATCCTTTTTATATCCTCTTTCCACCATTCAGTAAAGTGATTACCGTAATCGTAGTCTGTTTTAGGAATGTTCCATGCGTCAAAAGCCTCGTCCATTACTAGCATACCGAGTTTATCACAAGCATTTAATAGTACCTTTGATGCTGGATTATGCGCCATTCTAATTGCATTAAATCCCACGTTCTTTAGTATCTTAACCCTACGTTCCTCCGCCTTAGTAAAAGAGCATGCTCCAATTACACCATTATCATGATGTATACAAGCTCCTCTCAGTTTAACTACTTCTCCATTTAGCTTTAGTCCATCTTTTCTACTTAGTTGTAGCTTTCTAATACCAAAGTGATTTATATCTTCATCTACTAATTTATCCTCAGAGATTACCTTTGAATAACAGTAATAAAGGTTAGGGTTTTCTGGAGACCATAACTGGGGATTTTCTATATATAATCTCTGCCTTACTATTGCCGAATCATTTTTATATATAGTAACTTTTGTCGAACCAGAAGTGACAATATTTCCTTCCTTATCCTTGATCTCTGTTTTAAGAATAACCTGCCTAGTATTTAAGTCTTCATTTTCCAAAACAGTCATTACTTCTATAACAGCTTCATCCTTGTCTATATCTAGAGTGGTTATCTTTACCCCATCAACTCCAATATGTAAGAGCTCTCCCTCTAAGAGTTTTACATACCTATATATACCACTTCCGGAATACCATCTAGAATTAGGTTCTGCACTATTCTTGACAACTACTCTTATCTCATTCTCGCTACCATACTTAAGAAATTGGTCAAGTTTAACATAGAAATTACTGTATCCGTATGGACACTTCCCAGCGAGAGCTCCATTTACATACACCATTGCGTTCATATATATACCTTCAAATTCAACTATCATTGTCCTATTTCTATACTCTTCTGGAACAAAGAATTTCTTAGTATAGGTATAAACTCCGCCAGGGAAATATCCAGTATGACTACCGTTCCTACTATTTTTGTCTCTTGCTTCTAGGACCATTGCGTCGTGAGGAAGATTTACTTTAACAGGCTCTTCTTTTCTTCTAGAAAAGAATTCCATTAAACTTCCACCACGGGAAAAAAGCCAATCCCTATTAAAGTCTTTTCTTAGCATACTCCTCCCTCCTCTTAGATTTTGGATAACTCCCTCATATTATGATTGTCTCTGATCCTTTTTTCTATTCCACAAATTATAGCATATTTTGCACCTTGATTTATACTTGCGACATTCCTCAAGAATAATCTATCCGAAATTAGATTGTTTTCTTAAATTGAGCTGTTCGAAAATCTCCTATAATTTTTTATACTTCTCCTAAGGTATATATCCATAAAAAGCCATAAGAAGAGGATTTCTACGTTGAATAACACAAACACTGATAACACATGTAGTTTTGCTAACTCTTTTATTTTAGTGTCAAAGTAATCCTGACCTTCACTTTTTACATTGCTAAAAACACCCTCTATATTATTCCTATGCTTGTATATAGCCTTGTTATCAGCATACTTCTTTGACTCCTTATGCCTCTCATCCTTTATACCTAACCTAAATGTCTCCTTCATCTAATACAGTTAATATTCGCTTTTAGCTTTATATACCATTAAATTGGCTTTATTTCAAGAGTTTCAATTTTCCGAACATACTCACAAAACCTATTGACAGAATCTATAACGCACTTATAATATATTCTAACAGTTTAAGGCAATGGTGCCTTACTGTTTCTCAATCCGATGGCGGATTCCCAGAGAAGGGTATATTGTCTATTAAATAAGTCCAATGTAGGAGGTGTATATAATAATGTCTTTTTCCAGACCTAATGCGTCTGATGCTACACTTACTAGGTTAAGGGAGAAGGATTTCTCCCCATTTAGTGGAATGTGTGTGACTTGTTTAGACGGATGCCCTGGATATTGTGAGATAGGTAGATCCGCCATAAGGGGAAGAGAATACATATATCCACAACCTTATGGTAAGATAACTGCTGGATCTCAGAAGGATTATCCAGTAGATTATTCTCACCTTAATATAAGTGGAACTTGTGTAGGGGCTCATGGTGTAGAGGCAGATCCAGATATAGCAACTTTTCCTAAGGTTAGTATAGAAACAAGGATAGGTGATGTGAAACTTAGAGCTCCATGGTTTACTACTGGTTTAGGCTCCACATTTATAGCAAGGGATAATTGGGAAGGGGTCGCTATAGGCTCTGCTTTATTTGGAACTATGGTTGGTATTGGAGAGAACGTCTGCGGAGTAGACCCTGAAGCCAAATTTAAGAATGGATACGTTATCCATTCTCCAGAGATGGAAAGAAGAGTAAAGCTATTTAAAGAATGGCAGAGAGACGGATATGGAGAGATTATCGTTCAAGAAAATGTAGAGGATTCAAGGTTAAAGGTCTTAGAGTATGTTATAGATAGTTTGGGTGTAAGATTTGTGGAGATAAAGTGGGGACAAGGAGCAAAGGATATTGGGGGTGAGATAAAGCTTCCCGCTATAGAATGGGCTAAGACTCTAAAAGAGAGAGGATATATAGTACATCCAGATCCAGATGACCCAGTTATTCAGGAAATCTATAGCAAAGGTGGTATTAAAGAGTTTGAGAGACATTCTAGATTAGGGATGGCTTCCTTAGAAGGTTTCTTAAAGAGGGTTTATGAGCTTAGAAGTAAGGGAGCAAAATATATATCATTGAAGACAGGGGCTTATAGACCAAGAGATTTAGCTTTAGCATTAAAGTGTGCATCTGAAGGTAAGATAGACCTTCTTATTGTAGACGGAGCTGGCGGTGGAACAGGGATGAGTCCTTGGAGGATGATGAATGAATGGGGAGTCCCAACTATCTATCTGGAATCCTTAGTATATAGGTATGCCAAAGTCCTTCAAGAGAAGGGTAAATATATTCCGCCAATAGCAATAGCAGGTGGCTTTACATTAGAGGATCATATATTTAAGGGTTTAGCTCTTGGGGCACCTTTTGTCAAACTAGTGGCTATGGGCAGGTCTACTTTAACCGCTGCTATGGTTGGAAAGACTATTGGAGAGTTAGTCAAAGAGGGTAAGATCCCTCAGGAATATAAGAAATATGGAGAAGATATACAGGAGATCTTCTCTGCTGTAGCAGAGCTAGAAAAGGTCTACGGAGAAGATTGGAAGAAGATACCAACAGGTGCTCTAGGTGTATATGCATACTTTGATAGACTTGCTACTGGGTTAAAGCAGTTTATGGCTGGTGTTAGAAAGTTTAGTCTAGAGTATATAGATAGAAGTGACTTGATATGCCTTACCGAAGAAGCAGCTAAGGTTACCGGATTACCCTATGTGATGGAGATGGACTACGAGGAAAGCATGAAGATTCTAGAAAGCTAAAAGCTCTTTATATATGGAGGGTAGGAGAAAATATCTACCCTCCAATATCCCAATAAGGATTAAAGTCCTCCAAAACTAATATTAGGATGCATTTAAATATTCTTTTCTAGAGGTTCATCCTTTACTTGACGATTCCTCTAGAGGAGAATATATTTTTGTATTGATATCCTAATATAACTACAAAGGAGGACAAGGTGACAGAGAAAAATGTATGGGAAGTAGCTCTAGAGCAATTTGAAATAGTTGCTGAAAGACTAAATCTAGAACCCTACATAAGAGAAAGATTGAAGAGGCCTAAAAGAATTCTTACAGTAAATTTTCCAGTTAGAATGGACGATGGTTCTATAAAATTCTTTGAGGGTTATAGGGTTCATCATAACGTAGATAGAGGACCTGCTAAGGGTGGTATAAGATATCATCCCAGTGTATCTCTAGATGAAGTTAAAGCTCTTGCTATGTGGATGACTTGGAAGTGTGCAGTTGTAAATATACCCTACGGCGGAGCTAAAGGAGGAGTGGTCTGTGACCCGCACAAGATGAGTATAGGAGAGATAGAAAGGTTAACTAGAAGATATACTACAGAAATATCATTCTTCATAGGCCCTGAGAAAGATATTCCTGCTCCAGATGTAAATACAAATCCTCAGATTATGGCATGGATTATGGATACATATAGTATGAATATGGGTTATTCTATTCCTCAAGTAGTTACGGGAAAACCCATAGAGATAGGCGGGTCAGAAGGCAGAGTGGAAGCTACTGCTAGAGGATGCCTCTTTACTATACTTAAAGCTTGTAATTATCTAGGGCTTGCAATCAAAAATGCTAGAGTAGCAATCCAAGGATATGGTAATGCTGGATATAATCTAGCAAAGCTTATAGCAAGAGAAGGGGCTAAAGTAATAGCAGTCTCTGACTCAAAAGGTGGAATCTATAACGAGGATGGGCTTAATCCAGAAATAGTTATGAAGCACAAGGTAGAAACAGGTTCTGTAATAGATTTCCCAGGTGGGAAAAATATAACAAACGAAGAACTCTTAAAATTAAACTGTGATATACTTGTTCCAGCTGCATTAGAAGACCAAATTCATAAGGATAATGCTGATAAAATAAGGGCAAAGATAGTAGCTGAGGCTGCAAATGGTCCTACCACTCCGGAAGCGGATGAAATTCTCTTTAGAAAGGGTATATTTATTATTCCCGATGTCCTAGCTAATGCTGGTGGTGTTACAGTAAGTTACTTTGAGTGGGTACAAGACTTACAATCTTTCTTCTGGACAGAGGAGGATGTAAATCAGAAGTTAAAAGAGGTTATGGAAAGAAGTTTTGATAAAGTTCTGGAAATCTTCATTAAAGAAAAGGATATTAATATGAGAACAGCTGCCTATATGTTGGCTATTGATAGAGTAGCCAGGGCAGTTAAATTAAGAGGACTTTATCCATAAAAAACTATGTGGTATAATTAATTTAGGTGATGAAGTCCACCTTAATGACCCCATAGGGGTTGATGACTTCTACTCGGTCTAGGGTAGAAGTCATTTTTTGTTTTAGGAGGTCTAGATGGATATAGAAGTGTTTGTAAATTTTAGGGATAAGATTGTAAAAAATGTATCAAAGGTTATAGTAGGTAAGGATGAGGTTATAGAACTTGTAACGGTAGCCTTTATCTGTGGAGGGCATATTCTTCTTGAAGATGTTCCAGGTTTGGGAAAGACTATGCTAGTAAGGGCATTTGCTAAAACTATAGGATGTGATTTTAAGAGGATCCAATTTACCCCAGATCTGCTTCCCTCTGACCTTACCGGTATAAACTTCTATAATCAAAAGACTGGAGATTTTCAGTTTAAGCCAGGACCTATATTTACAAATATTCTTCTTGCAGATGAGATTAATAGAGCAACGCCAAGGACTCAATCTGCCCTATTAGAGGCTATGCAGGAGAGACAGGTTACTGTTGACGGTGTAACAAGAAAACTACCTGAGCCATTTATGGTCCTTGCAACTCAAAATCCAGTAGAGTCTTTTGGAACTTTTCCTCTTCCCGAAGCTCAACTTGACAGATTCTTTATGAGAATCAAGGTTGGCTATCCAACAAGGGAAGAGGAGATAGAGATAGTAAACAGAAACAAAAAGTTAGACCTTACAGAGGATTTAGAGAGTGTTGTAAATATTGAAGAGATAAACTATGTAAGAAGCGCATATAACGAGGTAAGAATCTCTAAAGAGGTGATGGATTATCTTTTAGATATTGTAGAGAAGACAAGGAATATTGATGTTGTTCAGTTGGGAGTAAGTCCCAGAGGAACTATTGCGCTATTTAAGGCAAGTCAGGCTTATGCAGTTATAAACGGAAGAGATTATATAATTCCAGAAGATGTAAAAAAGATGGCTCCTTATGTTCTAAATCATAGGGTTATACTGAAAGGATTAAGTAGAGATAGAAATATCTATTCATTTATAAATTCTATCCTAGACACGGTAAAAGTTCCTGTAGAAGAGGTATAGATGGCTTATCTATTACTATTTCTGATAATCGTTGGGATAATACTCAATAGATTATCTAAAAAGTATACCCTCCTTGGAGTTACATATCAGAGAGAAATCTCCAAGAAGATTCTAGAGATAGGTGAAGATTTTCATATAACTACCGTGGTGGAAAATAGGAAGTTTCTCCCTGTTACATTTCTGCAGATTATAGAGAGATTTCCTACTGGAATAGAATATAGGTTTAGAGCAGACCAGTTTAAGACAGTAGAATTTCTCTATCATACTATAACTATGTTTTTACTGCCTTTTCAGCGCATAAAAAGGATCTATACTGCAGTATGTCACAAAAGAGGTAGATATATCTTTGAAGATGTCTCTCTGATTGGTGGAGATCTCCTAGGTTTAAATACATTTGTAAGGAGTATAAGATACAACCAAGAGGTCATAGTCTTACCAAGGAGTATAGACTTAGAAAGAGAACTTATTCCCTATGGAAATTACAATGGGAACCTCTCAGTTCAACGCTGGATTATAGATGACCCTACAATGATTATAGGAGTAAAAGAATACACTGGTCTTGAACCAGCAAAGACTATCCACTGGCCCTCTTCTCTAAGGATAGGAAATCTTATGGTAAAAAAGTTTGACTTTACATTAGAGAATACCGCTATGATAATACTCAATGTTGAGTGTGATAAACCTTTCTGGGTAGATATAAAACCAAATGATATAGAGCAATGTATATCTATTGCTAGAGGAGTTATAGAAAGATTTGAGGCTATGGGAATGCCCTATGGATTTGCTACTAATTCTATTATGCATGGTCTACCTGCAAATAGAAATGTAGTCTATCCTTCTTCTGGTGTCTCTCACTTAGAGACCCTTTTAGAATGTCTAGGGAGAGCTTCTTATAGCATAAGTTTAACTTTTGAGGAACTCCTTTTAAGGTTAAATAGACGTGATATAAGTTGCTCTACCTATGTGATAATAACACCAAAAGTCTTAGATTCTTATATAGAACCAATAAATTCTCTGGCGTCTGAACTTCAAGAGGTAATACTCATCTCTCTCAAAGATGAAAATCTAGAGTTTATATCTGATGGTATATTAAAGTATACTGGCAAGGGAAGTGAATATGTATATACGATACCTCAAGATAATAAGTAATATATCACTGGCATTTGGAATTTTTGGATTTTTACTGAGCTCTATTGGTATTTTTAATAATACTGAGATTTACAATACTGAACTTCTCTATGTATGGGTTATTTTAACATCTTTTTTGATATACAGATTATCTTCTAAGAAGGTATTTACTATCCTATTGTCAGTATTACCATTCTTACCAGTTTTATTTATGAGAGATAGCTTAAATATTACTTTTATATCAATAGTTGGCATATACAACCTATATCTACTATCTAGGATTGTTAGGCGACTAACATATGGATCTAGCGTAGAGGAATTCGAAAAGGTCATCCCTATAGTTATTATAATTACTATAATCTCTGTAGCTGTATCTCTTGCCTTTCCAGATAAGGCTATGATATATAACAGGTCTGTCTTACCATATTTTGTTGTCTACTTAGTTTCTACCGTAATCCTTCTAAGAACTCTAAGGTATATAGAGTATAGTTCTACTGAAAACAAGGATATGAACAAGGTAAATCTGTTTTATTCTGTAGGAATTATAACTATCTCTTTTCTTTTGAGTCTGCCAACGGTAAGAGCAATTCTTTGGCGAGGAATCTCAGTTGGGTTTACTTATGTTATTAGTAGTTTCCTTATGGGTTTAGCTTGGCTTGTATTTGGCGTGTTTTATCTTTTTGACAAGATTATCTCTCTTCTTGGTAGGTTCTTTAAACCTGTAAAAAGAGAGCTTCCAGAGATAAAGATGGATGAGCTAACTAAAAGGATCTTTAATATGGCAAGGACAGAGGAAGGCAAAAAGTTATTAGAAAGGAAGAATACCACATCTAATGTTAATCAGATACTCTTAATCATTTTTAGCATAGTAATAATACTCCTCATAACTTATATTGTATATACACTCTTTAAGAGATATGAATCTAGACATAAACCCAGAGAGGAAGATTATATAGAAACAAAAGAGTTTATCACCATAAAAAAAGAGGAAGGTTCAGGCGTTTTAAAGAGAATACTAGAAAGACTTAGACCTAAAGACCCGGTAGAAAAGATTAGACTTTACTATAAGAGATACCTTCTTATGTGTAAAGAAAAGGAGGTAGGATTAAGGGATAGCGATACTACTCTGGATATATATTCAAAATCAAGAAGTTTCTTTAATAAGGAAGTCTTACCTAGGATAAGAGAAATTTATATCAAAGTTAGATATGGGTTAGAAAACCCTTCCAATGAAACAGTAAAAGAATTTATTGCACTATACAAGAGAATCAATTCTAAGGATTAAACTCAAAACTGAGGAACGCTTATAATTGTTACACTTTCATTTTCAAGGACCTTACCTGAGATGTGAGCAACTACTACACTTCTTATTAACACATCTCTACTTGATCTTGGCCCAACTACTGCTATCTCAAATCCGTTTGGAAATTTATCCCCTGTGTTATCTACATTGGCAAACTTGGGGATACTACCCATACCATTATAACCCATAGCATAATATACACTTCCAGTTGGATACGTATTTACCCTAAAGTTCTTAGAGGCAATGCTAGAATCCATCTGAATCTGATGATTATTAACCAGAGAAATATTTCCGTTATCTCTTAATTCGTAAAACTTAGCACTTCTAAGATCAATAGCATATCTCATATCTCTATTGTATAGAGATGTAACTAGAGCCTTTTTTTCATTATTATCCGTAATATTATTTATTGACAAATAGTCTACATAAATTTCTCTAGACTGAGCCCTTAATAAGACTATAGGATTTCGTTCTTTTATCTTATAGGAGTTATCCTTTGCTAAAAAATAGTACACAAACCTATAAGTATCTAACCTATAAGATTTAGAATTACTTCCTATTTGCACTGTAACATCTATAGGGTTCAGATACCTTACCATAAAAAGCACGTTCCCCACGTTGGCTGAATTGGGAGGGAAACTGCCAGTTTCATTTATAATTGGAAGTTTGTTCCTGTTTAATTGTGTAAAATTGGAAGGCATATTTAAGGAAACCATATTTTTATAACTGGAATTATCATCGAGTATCATTGCCGATTGAACAACATCAATCTTTATATCAGATATAAGCTTTTGATTTATCAATTTTATATCATTAGTGGCGGTTAAAGCGGTTGTTGAAAAAACTACTCCTTCTGAGATTCCATATATTATAGGTATAACCAAAGACGTTATAGCCAAAACTATAATTAGTTCTAATAGAGTAAATCCGGGTTTCATCTTCTTATAAATATCCTCCTCTGATGAAAGGCATAGTGGTTATAAATATCTCTCCTATGAGCTTCTACCATAAATATGTAGGTGCCCATAGGGAATTTACTAGATGGTGTACTAACTCTGTATGATGAAACATTTTCTAGCTTGTGTGCATTATCTGGCCTTTCTCCTAGAGAAGTAGGTTGATCATCCTGAATATACTTCCAAGTCTTACCGCCATCTGTAGAGTATTTTACAGCATATATTACTTGCGGTGGATTAGTATATGTATAGTTAGAGTAAGGCTTTCCATCCCATCGCTTCCACTCTAGAGACCATTCTATATTAATACTTTCAGGATTATTTATTTCATCCGTCTCTGTAGGGGAGGTGATAGAGATATATGGAACCTGTTCTATTCTATCTGGATTTGAAGGATTTCCCGCATCGAGAAAGCCCATAATGGTACTTACAAGAGAGTATCTAGATATAAAAGCCACTCCAGCTTCTCCAGCTGGAGATAAGCCATTTATCATAAAATATCCGGTTTTTGTATCACCAGCAAGAGTAGGGGCGGTAAGCTTTAAGAGAGCGCTAGACCTGTAGCTAGAATTAAATGAGGCATTATAGTATGATTTGTAGAAACTCAAAGTTCCCCTATAAGAGCTAAAATCGGAGCTATTCCACTGAGGTGGCATCCACCCCTTTGATTGTAAATTCACGTCTAAAGCAAAAGGTCTTCTTGCATCCATAGATTCTGGAAGAACTATGTTAAAGGTCTCATTCATTCTCCTTCCATCATCAGTAAGCGTTGCTGTATTAGAACTACTTGGAGGATTCCTATGCTCATGGTTAAATCCCAAATTAGAATTAGAAGGATTGGAGCTTCCATTTAGTGCGGTAGGTGGACCATATTCCCTAGTTCTTTTGAATCTATTGTAAGTAAATCCTAAATCAGAATATTTTGCTCTATAAAACGTTGGAGCAGAGAGGTTCCCATATAACATCCAATTGTTATACTGACTGTCTGGATATAATTCTCCAAGCCAAATCCTAGAATACCAAGAACCTGATCGTATTAATCTACAGTAAGACTCATCTGCTCCATCATCTGGTATTATTTCATCAACCTTTCTTGTTCCACTAGAGCCTCCCCAAGGAAGAGTTGATATAGGATTATCTAAGAGATTATTTATATACGGATTAGCACTGTCTCCACCCATCTCTTGTCCAAAGCCAACATAGTAGAAAGAAAAACCTGTAACACTGTTAAATATACTAGAAGACCTCAGTATGCCATCTCTAAAGATTTGGAAATATATTGGGATATCTGAGTCAAAAATTCCGTTCCAGCCATTATTACCGCTAAAACCATTATAACCTGTAAAAGTACCTGTAAACCATCTATTATATCTGTTATTTCGCTTTGCATCCAAATATGGGCAGTATCTTGGGTCACCCATAAATTGGAATTTTTCTGTAATTGGGGGTTCTAAACCAATCCAAGTGAATGTTCTAGAGCGATTTGAGGCGTATTGGACTTGGTCTGGAATATCATTAACTCCTTTATTTCCTATATATGTCTCAATAGTAAGCATCTTATTAGATGGAGGTATACTGCTAAGGACACTTCCCCTTAAAGTTATTATCCATCTAGCGGTATTTTTAGGCACAGTACCGGTGGTTGTTAGGTCTTGCCAGGCAAGATTATTCGAGGATGTCCCTACTGGGCAAGGGATATATTGAAGGTCATAGAGTTTCTGGTTATCGGGTAGGCCTGTTTTGCTACTCTCATGATAAGAGCATTTCGTTGGGGTATTTTTAAGAAGTATCCTTGTCCCTATTAGCCTTCCTTCATCATCATAAAGAATACTAGCTTCGTAGTAATTAGGTGATTGAGCTGTAACTTTAGTATATTGTGTATTTGCATCCCCCTGTATAAATGTTATACTACTTATACCGTCTATGATTCCATCGTTATTTATATCTAGATTTATCCCCCTTAGAAGTATGGTAATATAACCTACATTATCTGGAGAGGAGTATTCTGGCATAAGATATGCATAGACCCTTAGATTTACATCTTCAGTTGTATCATATTTCAGCTTTTCAGGATGTGTTACAACCCTAACCCCTGGATAGTTTATAGGGTCCTTAGCAGGGTCTGAATAGTTTCTTAATGGGGGAAAGGGCATCAATTCACCGTGAAGATTTATTATGATAGAATTCTTATACCTGTCTGGATTTGAAAATAGGTCTTCCATTAACATTCTCCAGCTTGGCTCTAAGTTTGGATCAAACTGTTTTTCATAACTATATCTCAGTATCTCATCGGGATATCGCATACTGTGATTAAATTGGTCTGCCAGGGCGTATCTTCCATTATTATTAACTCCATCAATGTTAAGCTTACCTCTTATAAAGTTTGCATCAAAATAGTAAGAATTTGCCTGAGCGGAATTATTCAATAATCCCGGATATAGATAAGCCCAAGGTATACTCTGCGCCACAGTATTCTCTTTATTTATATATGGTCTATAGTATTCATCTCTTCCATAAGAGAGTCTAGTTATCCAGTGAGCCCTAATACTAAGATTCGGATTCCTAGCTTCTAATTCACTTATAGCACTATCCACCATCATCCTAAGATTTGTAGTATTTACCCACCATCCAGGAATATTTTCAATGGCAATTAGGTATAAATCATAAACCTGTTGTGGTATATCAGGTGTACCTATCGTTGAGATTATACTACTTAAATCCGAAAGCTTCCTGTATCCATTTCCTACCTTTCTATAAATCTCCACTATAACATACCTTACATCACGGCTTTCTACATTTGGTAACTTTTTTACCGTTATTCTTCTATAGTATCTCCAACTTCCATCACTCAATTTACTATTACCACTTAATATATGGTCTGGAGTAGCATCCTTTATCGTAGTTAGAACTGGATTATAACTTGTCCCATCATCAAAGTTGTCTAGATATTCTGCCCTCTTTTCTTCCCCTTTTCTTATATAGCTCTTAAGCTCTTCTAATATCTGATTTGCCTTAATATTGGCAAATGAAGTGTCTTGATTATTGGAAGTATAGTTAAATGTCATAGCAATATAGTTAGCTATAATAGCAAAGACTATACCAAGGACAAGTAGACTTATCACCACTTCTATTAGAGTGAAACCCTTCTTCATTGGATTTCCTCCTTTATAATAGGTGTAGCCCTTCTATAAAGGCCTACCCTCCGCTTTACCATATTAATAACATTCTCCTCAAAAGCTACTTCTGATATCTCTCCTGCTCCTTGTATGTTCACCACCGAACCAGTTACAACTAAACATCCTGATATAAGAGAAGGAGCCCTTTGTTCATAGTTACTACTTGAATTACCAGCTACATATATTATTCCTGTAAAGTTACTGTTACTACTAGTTTGGATATTTAGATTTCCATTTACTATAAGTATACCCCCACCATTTAAAGGTCTAGACCTGCTAAACTGGGCATTCCCATCTATATATATTAAGGCTGAACTAGGTAGCTTTTCTGGGAGTTGACTCACGCTTGATACACTTATATCGGCAAGATTGCTAAGCTCTTCTAAAGAAAGGCCAAAGATGGAGATAGGGTCGAGATTCATATTTTGGTTCTCTAAAATCTTTCCTACAATCTGTCCTTGTGGATTGTTGACCTTACCCTTGGTAGCTATAGCGGTATCCGTACTAGAAGGGGCACGAACCCTTCCACCACTACCTATTTGAACATTCTTTTCTGCTAAGATTGCAGCCTTAGTAGGTAAATTTACTCCTATTCTTCTTATCTCGGTGGATAATTTACTGCGTCCAAGTATTTTGTTAGGGGACTCGTTAAACTTTTTGGTTGGGTCTATCCTTTGATAGACATAGCCATAACTTACAATCTTCCATACACTTCCAGCTTGCGAAATCCCTCTTCTTGAAGAAACATCCTCTACTTCATTCTTGGGAACCTCGTATCTACCGTATATGTTTCCAGAAATAAGATACTCTCTCACTAGACCTATGGTAGGGTTTTCGGTATCACTTCCGGTAGGAGAGAAAATCTGGACTGGCTGAACCAACTGTCTCTTAAACCAGGAGATGGCATCTTCTATTCCTGCATTAGCTACTTCACTAGCCTTTAGATTTGTATCAAAACTAACCTTTAAACTCCTCTGAAGATTTAGAACTATAGCCATTCCTAAAGCAATAAATGCACTAAGGAGCAGTATGATAAGCACTACAAATACTAAAATAAAACCTCCCTTTCCTTTCATAACACCAACCTCTAATGTAAACTTGCACATATTATATCATAAATTTCTAAATCCTTCTATAATCTCTTTAGCTATCTCATACTTTTCAAATGGTGCTACTATATATATGCCACTAACCATACTTTTTACACTTTTAATTATCTCCAATGCTATCTCAATCCCTTCTCTCTTTGGGTCTTTAGAATTTCCTATCCTCTCCCTTATATTCTTCGGAATACATATACCTGGGACTTCATTATGTAAAAATTCTGCATGTCTATAACTTCTTAAGGGGAGGATTCCTACTAAAATAGGGGGTAAGTTAAAACTTACCTTTTCAAGAAACATTTCTAAGATTTCTCTATCATATATAGGTTGCGTTTGAATAAAGTTAACACCATTTTCAATCTTTCGCCTTAACTTATCTATCTCTTTATCTATATCTTCCACATTTGGATTTACCGCTACACCTATAGTAAAATTAGTTGCTAGCCCTATAGGATTACCCATATAATCTGTTCCATTGTTTAATCTATTCATTATCATAACAAGCCCTTCGGATGTTACATCAAATACCGGTTTTGCCTGTGGATGATCTCCTATAGAGGGAGGATCTCCTGTTAGAGCCAAAATATTCTTTATGCCTAGTGCTGCAGCGCCTAGAAGTTCAGCCTGAAGCCCTATAAGATTTCTATCTCTACATGTAAAGTGGAGTATGGATTCTAGGTCTAATTCCTCTTTTAATATATGGGCTAGAGCTATTGGAGATATCCTAACCCTAGCCATAGGAGAATCTGAAATATTTACTGCGTCTACCCCTGCCTCTTTTAGAATTTTAACCCCAGTTTTTACCCTCTCAAGCTCTATCCCTTTCGGTGGATTTATTTCCACAGAAAAAATAAACTTTCTACCAAGCTTTTTAGATAATTCCGATGCTGTATCTTTTCTGACCGTCTCAAATTTTTCTCCCTGTGACGTTATGATTTCGATTTCTATCTCTTCAGTGTCCTCTCTAAGAGCGTCCTTAATAGTCCTTATATGTTTCGGCGATGTTCCACAACATCCACCTATAATTTTTGCCCCATACCTTATATAATCTTTTACAAAGCTAGCAAAGTAATCTTCTCCCGTATTATATACGAGTCTATTCTGAATAAATTGAGGATATCCTGCATTTGGTTGAACGGAAAATGGTCCTTTTAGATTTTGCCAGAAGATTTTAAGTATCTCTAGTGTTTGAAGTGGCCCATTTCCACAGTTTAAACCTACTACATCTGCATTTATCTCTTTCATAAACCCTAATACTTTAGATATATCCTCTCCTAGTGAAGTACTCATATCTTTCGAGAAGGAAAATTGAACAATGATAGGTATCTTTATAGAGAGCTCTTTTATTAAATTAAGAAGGATTTCCACCTCTTTTGTTGAAGACATAGTCTCCAATATTAGACCGTCGGGTTCCTCTTCAATGATACTTATAATCTGCCTCTTGAATATCTCAGTAACCCCTTTTTCATCTATCTCAAAACCTCTACCAATAGGTTTTCCAATGGGTCCAATACTAGCAAATACATAAACATTGTCCCTAGCTACTTCCTTAGCTAGTTTTACTCCGGTTTTATTCATTTTTTCTACCAATTCTTCATATCCCCAAGCTTTTAATTTGAATTCATTTGCCCCAAAGGTGTTTGTCTCTATACATTCAGCGCCAGCATCTATATAGTCTTTATGGATCGATAAAACCAATTCAGGATTTATGATGTTTGCATATTCAATGGGTCTATCCTGAGGATATCCTCTCCTTAAAAGTTCTGTGCCAATTGCTCCATCAAATATTATTACTCTATTTGCTTTCAAATATTCACGAAAATCTTTCAAATCTCAACACCCTCCTATACCTAAAGTGTATAATCTGGTCGTATAAATTCTATGCGGATAAAATTTAATTAATTATATCAAAAATCAAGATGTGATAAAAACATTAAAATATTGTAATAAATACAGCAATTACGTCTAGAATCCTTTATAATAAATCTTTGAGAGACTCTAAATTGGAGGGACGGCTTATGGACCTTAGTAATATCAAGAAGATAGCTATTGTAGGTGCTACTATAGATCAGAAAAAGTTTGGCAATATAGTTCTAAAAGACTTACTCAAAAAGGGATTCCAAGTCATACCGGTCAATCCTAAGTACGATATAA
>JAOACC010000005.1 GCA_026418035.1 bacterium | reverse complement strand
ATACTAAACAGTGTATACTTGGGAGATTCATAGAATCTTATCTGGGTAACAGATAGTAACCCTATTATGAAACATACTATAGACAGAGCCCAAACAACTCTATTACTCATTTATCCTCTGATTCTCCCTCTAGTATAGTAGGAAATTTCAAACTCCTTACATCTATCTCTTTAAGCCTTATACCTTTTTCTCTAGTAGTACTTAATATCTTCAATATCAAATCCAATTTTCTATTTAAATCGACGAGGGTTCCCAGTCTACAGGGCACATCATTATAAAGTATAACATAAACTTCACCATCTTTTATCTCTATTTTCTTTATTAATGAAAGCTTCGTCTTAGGTAATTCTTTCTCTAGGATAGACATAACCATACCCTTCTCGGATACAGGATAAACCTGAATCCTATCTAAGGCCATAAGATGCTCTTCTTTTGGAATATACTGATTTATATTTATCTTTACATTTATCTCCGGATTATTAATTCCCCATACCCCAGCAATAACTATAGCAAAACTTAAAATCCATATAACTATATCATATCTAGAATCCAATTAAATTTACCTCCGGCTCCAATTTTATATCAAAAAGCCTGTACACCCTATCCTGTATTGTATTAATAACATAGTAGATATCATCTGCACTATTACCAAAATTAAGGATAAAGTTAGCATGAACTGGAGAGACCTGAACATTCCTATAGGTAAAACCTTTAAGCCCCGCTTCCTCTATAAGTCTTCCAGCACTCATACTAGGCGGATTTTTAAAGGTAGAACCAAATTGCCTTGGGTATTTCGGCTGATTTTTCCTCAATAAAACCGCCAAGGAAAGTTTCTCTCTTATCTCATCTGAACTAGCTCCTTTAAGCCTTAGCGTTACTCTAGTTAATACAACCCTTTCTCCTCTAAATTCGCTACCTCTATATTCAAAATAAGGACTACTCTTAACTATATAGGTTCCCTCACTGTTTATAAACTCTACAGTCTCTACTATATCTCCTATAGAACCGTATCTAGTTCCTGCATTCATTATTACAGCCCCACCAATGCTACCTGGAATACCAACCAAAGACTCAAGTCCAGAGAGATTATGCTTAATCGAAATACTAATTAGTTCCCCTATAGGAGAACCGCTCTCTGCTATCAAGATATTTCCTTCCAAAAAAGACCCCTTCAATCTTCCTGTGTATATAACAACTCCATCAAAACCCCTATCGGGTATTAAGACCTTCGATCCATTTCCAAGCACAAACCAGTCATAACCTTCGTTATTTATAAAAGAGATAGTATCTAAGATATCATCAATACATTCAGGAATAACAAACCAGTTAACCCTTCCTCCAGCCTTTATCGTAAGATAAGGTGAGATTGGCTCATATCTTCTAATTTCTCCTTTAATCTTGAGATTACCTGTCTTCGTATACAATCTATATCCCCCGCTCCCATAAAGACTATAATACTATCATTTATCCCTATCTTCTCTAATTCTTCTTCTAATGTCTCTCTATCTCTTATCCATTTACTATTTTTATTTAAGGATGACAAACTATTGAGAATCAATCCGCTATCTACACCCTCTATAGGTGGTTCAGAAGCAGGATAAACATCTAAAAGAAGTATATAATCAGCAGAAGAAAGAGGTTTAGCGATCTCCCTATAAAGATAATAGGTCCTAGTATACCTATGTGGCTGAAATACCAATATAACCTTCTTCCCATTAGCTAATATCCTGATAGCCTCTAAGGAAGCTTTAATCTCTGTTGGATGATGGGCATAATCTTCAATAATCTTAGAACTTCCTATAGTATCGCAGACTTGAAGCCTTCTATTTACACCTTTAAATATCTTTAAAGCTCTACATATGGAATCCCAAGAGGTTCCAAGCCAATCTGCAACAGCTATCGCCCCCAAGGCATTTCTGACATTGTGTAATCCAGGAATAGATAGTTCTATAGAACCAATGCTTTTACCGTTTTTGGTTACCTCAAAGATACTTCCACTCTCTTTTAAGTTAATGTTTTTAACAGAATAGGTATTATAACTACTTAATCCATAAGTAATCTTCTCCTTCTTTAAAGGAACATCCCTCAAAAATTCGTCATCTCCACAAACAAAAACTAATTCTTTGGCCTGTTCTGTAAATTTAATAAAAGCCTCTTTTATATTCTCTATGTCCTTATAGTAATCCAGGTGGTCATTATCTACGTTTGTGATTACTTCTATGTTTGGAAATAGGTATAAAAAGGATCCATCACTCTCATCCGTCTCAGCTACTAATAACTCTCCTTTACCAAGTCTAGCTGTGCCACCTATATCAGTCGCCTCCCCCCCAACAATGACTGTTGGAGAAAGGCCACCTATATCTAAGATTAACCCAATCATAGATGTCAGAGTAGTCTTCCCATGAGCACCTGCTACGCCGATGCTTCTTTTTTTACTCATAAGGTACGCTAACATTTCTCCTCTTTTAAGCACTACTAGATTTCTTCTCTTTGCCTCAATAAGTTCGGGATTATCACTATGTACAGCACTAGAAACAACTACTACCGTTGAATCCCCTATGTTTTCTGGCCTATGGCCAATATAGATAGGAATCCCTAAACTAGATAACCTCTTAGTAGTTTCACTATTCTTTATATCCGAACCTTTTACATTATATCCAAGTTGATGTAATATCTGAGCTATACCACTCATCCCATACCCACCAATACCAATAAAATATAGCTTATCCTCTATGCTTATTTCCACCATAATGGCCTCCTATTATCTCTAGAGATTCTTCCACTACTCTGTAACTAGCATCTGGTAAACTTGAACTCTCACTATAATCTAAAACGTTTCTTGTATTAATCCCATCTTTAAATTTCAGAATCCCCTCTGCCAAAGTTTTTGGTGATAACTTATCTTGATCAACTATCAGACACTTATTCCTTTTTGCCAACCATTGAGCATTCAAATACTGATGACCTTCAGCTCCTTTATATGGAATTAGGATAGCTGGCAGATTCACAGTTGCCAATTCAATAACAGTTCCTGCACCCGACCTGGATATCACTAAGTCTACCCTCTCATAGAGGGTCCATATATCTTCCTTATACCCATAGACCTCGTAATCTGGAGAACTAACCCTCGCTATCCTTTCCTTCAATCTATCATACTCTTTGATCCCTGTGATATGAATAATTCTTACATCTTTTAATAAGTTATTCTCCACCATTTCTAATACTGTATTGTTTATAACTCTAGCCCCTTGGCTACCTCCCATAACCAAAACTGTAAATTTATCATGCTTAGAAGGAATTATATTGTAGAACTCCTTCCTCAAGGGGAGTCCGGTATATACAACCTTCCTCTGAAAAATTCCGAAATTGGTATCTGGAAAAGAGGCGAATATCCTATTCACAAATGGAGCTAAAAGTTTATTAGCTAATCCGGGAATAATATTCTGCTCATGAACTGCTCTTGGTATACCAAATATAAAGGCTATAAGTATGGGTGATATAGATGTATACCCTCCCATTCCCAATACTAGCATAGGCTTTAAACGTAATAAAATCCTAGTAGAGAGAACAATATCTCTCAAAAGGCTCCAGAATGTCCTGAATATTCCCTTAAAACTTCTATCCCATCCTATAGAGTATCCTTCAAGGAGATTTATACTGTTAGATCTAATATTGGCAGGCCTCTTCTTGCTGGTAAAAAGATAGACTTGAAATCCTTTCTCAATAAAGACTTCGGCTATAGCTAAAGCAGGGTATAGATGGCCTCCACTGCCTCCAGCAGCAATAAGTATATTCCTCATTTGCTTACCACCTCTGTTCTATATCTAGAGACCCCTAAAGCGTATCCTATCATAAAAAGAGATACAATCCTAGAAGTACCACCAGAACTAAGTAGAGGAAGAGGAACCCCAGTAATGGGGAGCAGCTTAACAACCCCACCTATATTGATCACTGCTTGAATAGTTAGACTAAGGGCAAATCCTAATACTACAAATCTAGAGAACCTAGATGGACAACGTATGGCTATCTTAAGCATCCTTGCACAGATAAGAGAGTATAAAAATATTACAAAAACGGTAATAAAAAAGCCAAATTCTTCTCCTATATGAGCAAGGATAAGGTCTGTATGGACCTCTGGCAGTATATTCAATTTCTGCTGTCCCATACCTAATCCTACACCCAAAAGTCCTCCTCTAGCAAAAGCACGTAAGGCTTGTATATATTGATAGCCATCCCCATATGGATCTTTCCAAGGGTCTAAAAAAGCTAAAAATCTCCTCTCTCTATAAGAAGCGGTGAATATAAGCTTATAACCCAAAAATACAGAGCCAGCAAATATAGATAAAAACATAGGGAACGGCATTCCAGCTGAGAATATCATCAGTAAAGAGGTCAAGAAGGTTATCATAGCACTTCCATAGTCTGGTTGATAAAGGATCATACAGGTAAAGACAAGTGTAACAATAAGAAGTTTAAGTGTAGAAAAATTCCAACCTATATGCTCTTTTGTAAGGGCATTACTTATGTAAAGTATAAGAGCTAATCTAGCAATATCGCTAGTCTGAATAGATATCCCTCCTACTCGTAACCATCTAACGCCTCCTCTTGAAGAAGAACCCCAGAAAAAAGTGACGATAAGGAGTACGAAGGCTAGATAGAGAAAGTATGGGGCATATATACGGAGAAACCTAAGTCGCATCTTGTAAGCTATTATACCAGCTATAATTCCTAATACAGAATAAACCAACTGAGATTTAAAGGATACATCTGAGTATCCAATAGTTGCTATCTGGATCTTCTCTATAGAATAGAGTGCAATAATGCCTAACACAAGTAAAAGACCAGAACTAATAAAAAGAATCCAATCTAATTCCGAATTAAATCTTACAATCTTTCCATCTGTAGACAATCTCCTTAAATCTCTCTCCCCTCTCAACATAGTTTTTAAACATATCAAAACTAGCACAAGCAGGGCTAAAAAGTATACAGTCTCCTTTTTGAGCATTATCTATTGCGGTTAAGACAGCATCCTCTAAAGAGTCATGAGTAGAAAAACATTTAATGCCATTTTGAGCAAGAAGTCCTTTGATCTTTTCTCTAGTTTCACCTATAAGACAGATATATTTCACATTAGTCCGTTTTAACTCATCAATCAAGTCTGAAAAGTCCATACCTTTATCCTGTCCACCTAAGATAAGGATCTTATCTCCAGTGATGCTTCTTAAGGCACTTATAGTAGCATGAGGATTAGTAGCCTTAGAGTCATCTATAAAGATAAGACCAGCGTAGTCAAGAAACCTCTCTAAGGTATGTGGATATGGATTAAAAGTCTCTATCGCCCTTATCAAATCGCCCAGGGGAATACCACACAATAACCCTATGGTACTAGCACACATCATATTAGCAATATTATGCCTACCTATAAGTTTTATATTTTTTAATGGAATAGAGATATCAGAAAACTCTTCCATGTTAAACTTTATATTACCATCCTTTACATACACTTCACTTTTATCAATATCTTCGAGAGAAAAAGATATCTTTCTGCTCTTGGCATCCTTTACCGCTTCTATCACGTTAATGTCATCCCTATTGTAAATTAAGATCTCCTCATCTCCTTGGTTATAAAATATCTTCTTCTTAGCTTCTATATATTCATCCATACTATTATGCCAGTTCAGATGATCACTTGCAATATTAAGTAATGTTCCTATCTTAGGTTTAAAAAACTTAGTTCCTTGAAGTTGAAAACTACTTACCTCTAAGACAAAATATTCAGGTTTAGAATTAAGCACTTCTCCAATAAATGGAATCCCTATATTTCCAACTAGTTTTATGTTCTTTCTAGTGGATAAGATATGGGCGGTTAATGATGTGGTAGTTGTCTTTCCATTTGTTCCAGTAATGGCTATAACGGGAACGTCAGTAAGACGATAAGCTAATTCTACCTCACTTATAACCTCTATCCCTCTCTTCCTAGCGCTTTCTAGGACTGGCTCATCCCATCTTACACCTGGACTTACAACTACAAGGTCTGAATCAGATATAAATCTCTCTGTATGTCCCCCAAGTTCTACTTCTACCCCATCTGGAACAGTTAAATCTTTTTTCTTCTCTGAAAGTCTTACTCTTGCACCTAGCTTCAGTAAGACTTTAACACAAGCTTCACCTGTTTTCCCATAACCTATTACCGTTACTCTTTTATCCTTTAAGTCCATTTATAAATACCCCCATAATTCCAGCTAACAGTGTTAATAAAGAGAATCTTGTAACAACTTGTGGTTCACTCCATCCTGAAAGTTCAAAATGATGATGTAAAGGGCTCATTTTGAATATCCTCTTTCCAGTAAGCTTAAAATACGATACCTGAAGGATTACAGAGAGGTTTTCAAGAATAAATATAATACCTAATATGATAATGAACCATTCTCTACCAATTGCTATTCCTATCCCTGCTACACTAGCCCCAAGAGACAAAGAACCTATATCACCCATAATAAGCTTAGCTGGATAGGCATTATAGAAGAGAAACACTAATAAACCCCCAATGAGAGCTAAAGAGAATGATATTACATTAAAATCCCTAAATATCAACACAGTAAAAGATAGTACAATAGTTATAATAGTTCCAGCTAAACCGTCTACCCCATCGGTAAAGTTTACCCCATTCGCTACACCTACTATGAATACTGTTTCTAATAGATACTGCCAAAAAGTGTTATCCGGGCGAAATATAAGAAAATCTGCTTTTATACTAAAGATATTATAATTTCTCACCATCCAAAGCCAAAAGAGTGTAATAAGACACTCTGCTATAAACTTGTATCTACCCTTCAATGGCTGTGATGATCTCTTCTTTATTCCTGCATAGTCATCTATTCCTCCTATAACTGCGTAACCAGTTATCAAGGATAGTAAAGCTATCACTTCTCTTGTAGGATATAAAACTAATAAAGTCAGCAAAGCACTTAAGAATATAACTAGTCCACCCATAGTTGGAGTCCCTTCTTTAGCCAAGTGGGACTTAGGTCCATAATCTCTTACATGTTTAGGTAGAAGGGATTTAAAGTATCTAAGGTAAAGTTTAAATCCAGCTATACTAAAAATTAGAGAAAGGCAAAGAATAAGTATAGATCTAGTGTTTATCATTTATCCTCCTTTTAATAGCTTCCATAGCTACCTCTCTATCATCAAAGTGGATAGTCACATCTTTAAATATCTGATAAGTCTCGTGTCCTTTACCAGCTATAACTACAACATCCCCAGGTTCTGCCATATTAATCGCATAGAAAATAGCCTCTTTCCTATCCTCTTGTATGATATAGTTACTCTTCTTTACCCCGCTAACTATATCTTCTATAATCTTCCTAGGATCTTCACTACGAGGGTTATCAGAGGTAATAATAACAAAATCAGACAGTCTAGTGGCTATATCTCCCATAATAGGCCTCTTAGTCTTATCCCTATCCCCCCCACATCCAAACACTACTATAACTCTTCTACCAAGAGATTTAGAGACTTTAATTACCCTCTCCAAGGCATCTGGGGTATGGGCATAATCTATCAAAACCTGAAAAGGCTGTCCTAGATCTACACTTTCTAACCTGCCTCTAACAGGAGAAAACTCACTAATAACCTTTAATATCTTATCTATAGGAATCCCTACTCTATAACAGTAACCCACAGCTGAGAGGATATTATAGACATTTACTTCTCCTAAAAGTTTAGATTGCACCTTAAAGGATTTACCTTCTAGGAGGAGATCAAAGGATAAACCATTCGGATATACCTCTATATTTCTAGCTGTTACCATGGCAGGTTCATTTATACCATAGGTAACAGGGCACTTCTCTCTAAACTCACTGATTAGTCTCTTACCATAGGGGTCATCAATATTTATCACCATAATACCATCTTCTACCTTTGAAACCATCTCAAATAGATATCTTTTAGCGCTAAAATATGACTCCATATCTTTATGAAAATCTAAATGATCCTGAGTAAGATTAGTAAAGACACTTCCCTCGAAACAGACCGCATCTACCCTATGCTGAGCCAAGGCGTGAGAGGACACCTCCATAACAATCCTCTTTATACCTAATATCTTAGCCTTATTATATAGTTCTGCTAAAAGCAACTGCTCTGGAGTTGTAAAATTAGTAGGAAGAGCCTCATCACCTAATCTAGCGCCTAGGGTACCTATTATTCCAATCTTGTCTCCGCCAGTTTCTAAGATTTTACCAATAAGATTTACGGTAGTAGTCTTACCATTAGTACCAGTAACACCAATAGTTCTTATATATTTGTATGGATTTCCATAGAAATTGCTACTTAAAAAAGCGTATGCCTTTTTACTGTTAGTAACTTTTATATAAGGGATATCCTTATCTATATCCCTATCTCCCAATATCACTATTGCTCCATTCTTTAAAGCTTCCTCTATAAAGGAGTGACCATCAAATCTTTCACCTCTTAATGCTATAAATATATAATTTTTCTTAATATTCTTAGAGTTGCTACTGATACCTTCTATATCTATTCCATTTAGGTTTTCTATACCTCTTATATCTGTTATTTCTACATTCTCCAATAGCTTTATCAACTTCATAGTTTCTCTCCTTTTAACTGTTCATCATATAATAATATCTCAGCTATCTCCTTAAACAGTGGAGCTGCTGTATCTGAAGCCCACTTACTTACCTTTGGTTCATCCAATATCACACCAATTATATATCTAGGAGAGTAAGCCGGTAAATACCCCAAAAAGGAAACGATATGTCTATCCATAGAATAATATCCATTTATAACCTTTTGCGCAGTTCCAGTCTTACCTGCTATTTCTATCCCTTCTACTTTTGCTTTCTTTCCTGTCCCATTTTCCACGACATTTACTAACATGTCAGTTATCTTCCTTGAAGTTTCAGAGGATATAATTTGATTTAAAAAATTATTACAAGACGAGGACTTAAGGATTGTAGGCCTCACTAAATATCCTCCATTTGCTAGTGGGGCATAGCTAGAAATTAACTGTAAAGCATTTACAGCTATTCCTTGACCAAAACTATTCTGAGTAAGAGAAATCATATCTCTCCTAAAAGGAAGCATCCCAGAGGTTTCACCTGCTATCTCTATACCTGTAGGAGAACCAAAACCGAACGATACGATATATCTATAGAAGAGGTCTACACCTATCTTCATCCCTACCTGAGCCATACCTATATTCGAAGAAACTTCGATAATCTCTTTGAGAGTCATATCATAAGATTTCACATCATGAGGGGCATCCTTTATAGATACACCCCTTATTATGAAAGGAGGCCTACAGTTGAACTTTTCATCTTCCCTAACACAGCCTTCCTCTAATGCAATAGAAGCTACTATAGGTTTAAGACTTGAACCGGGTTCAAATATGTCTTGGATAGCAGAATTCTTAGTATGGGGGAAATTCACCATTGCCAAGACTTCCCCTGTATATGGAGACATAACTATAACGATACCTTTATCAAACTTAAGAGTCTTCTGACTATCCTCTAGTAAGCTATTTATCTTTGCCTGTAATATGCTATCTATGCTGAGATATACATCTATTCCTTTCTTTAGTCTATCATCTAAAGCTAACTCTATACCACTTAAGCCATTATTATCCACATCAACACTGCCTATAATCTCCTTCATGTCATCGTTTAGATATATACGTCTATATTCTTCTTCGATAAAAAGAGCTCTTCTATTCAAAGATAAAAGTCTATTCGCAGTCTCTAGATCCAACTTCCTCTCTATCCAAACAAACCTCAGATCTTCTTTTAACCTATCTATATAGAGTTCGGGGCTCTTATTTAATACCTCTCCAATCCTATTACCTAACATTACTGGATCATTCACCATATAAGGGTCTGCGAATACAGAATACCTTTTCTCATTCATAGCTATAACCTTGCCATTTCTATCATATATCCTTCCCCTTTCTAATTGGGTCTCCTCTAGCAGACACTTAGTCTTCTGACACAGTCCCCAAATTACGTGCCAATAGAATAACCATAAACTTTCTATAATAAAAAATCCTATAAACACTCCAACCAAAAACTTAACTCTACTAGTCCTCAATGCTAATCTTCAGGTAGTATAACCACCCTATCGCTAGGTTGAAGGTTTAACCTCTTCCCTTCCTCCTTGAGTCTAGATGGAGATGTTAATCTTTCAACCTCTAGCCTCAACATTTCGTTCTTAATTGAAAGATTATCTATTGCCTCTTCTAGAGATCTTATCCCTTCTCTATAAAATACAAGGGTATTATACAGCTTTATCTGTAACAAACCTAGGGTAAGTATACTAGTAAATAGTAGAACTAAAATAAAAGACGATTTTATCCAGGGATATATAGCCCTTTGGGGAATAGTAGACTGACGCTCCTGAGTATTTTCTAAAGGTACATTTACATATTTTCTAGCCAAAACTTTACTCATAATTTCTCCAACCCCCTAAGCCTAGCGCTTCTTGCCCTTCTATTAGTTAGTATCTCTTCTCTAGTTGGCTTTATAACAGACTTAGTAATAATCTTCTCTTTACTCTCTCTAAAGAACTTCTTTACAATCCTATCCTCTAATGAGTGATAGGAAATGACACAGAGCCTTCCACCTGATTTTAAAAGAGACACAGCCTGATTAAGAGCCTTCTGCAGATTCTCTAATTCGCTATTTATGTATATCCTTAGGGCCATAAACACTCTAGTAGCAGGATGTATCTTTCCCCTTCTCTTAACTACAGAGCTAACTATCTCTGCCAATTCTTTAGTTGAAGCTATCTCTTTCTTTTCTCTATACTCTACAATAGCCCTAGCTATCTTATAAGCAAAAGGCTCTTCCCCAAGATTCTTAAAGATATTCTCTAATTCATCTAGTGAGAATGTATTAACTATCTGATGGGCAGTTAGAGAGAGATTAGGATCCATTCTCATATCTAATGGCCCATCTTTACTAAAACTAAATCCTCTTTCTGGATCTTCTAATTGCATAGAGGAAACACCTAGGTCAAAAAGTATCCCATCAAAACTATCTATTCCTGTCTTAGAGATAAGCTCTGAAAGGTAGACAAAGTTTCCTAAAATAAGTGTAAATCTTCCTTTATATTGAGAAAGGATCTCCTCCGCTATGGCTATAGCTACAGGGTCTCTGTCTATCCCTACTAAATAACCATCAGGACTACTATGCTCTAAGATAGCTAAACTATGACCTCCACAACCTAGAGTGCAATCAAGATAAAAACCACCTGGGTGCACATTTATTAATCTTATTACTTCTTCTACCATAACGGGTTTATGAAGGAGCTTAGATTCCGATAGCATTTATGGCGTCTCCCATACTTCTATAAAATTCTGTAGGGTTACCAAAGTACTTATCTAGCAACTCTGGACTCCATATTTCTAGTCTATTAGACACACCTATAATTACTACTTCCTTTTCTATCTTTGCATATTCTCTAAGATTCTTAGGGATAAGTAGTCTTCCCTGTGCATCCAATTCGTCCTGAACCGCACCTGAATACCAAAATCTCATAAACTTAAGGACATTAGGATTTGTTAAGGGTAAACTTCTCAGCTTTTCATCTATCCTGTTCCACTCTGCCAAAGAGAAGATAAAAAGAGAATTATCAAAACCCCTTGTTATGTATAGACCATCCTTCAGTGGAGCTCTATATTTAGAAGGTATTACAATCCTCCCCTTTTCATCCAAAGTATGCCTAAATTCCCCTGAAAAAGACATCCCCACTTCTCTCCACTTTGAACCACTTTTATTTCATATTACTACTTATGCCTTAAATTTTCAATAGGGGTAAGTTTGAATTATTTATTTATGTTATAATAGTTTAGTAAATGTCTAAAGACAGGCCAGAATGGAGGATTTTAATGGATAAAAGTATAAAACACAAGGTCATAGTACTCAGCGGAAAAGGTGGCGTTGGGAAGAGTACTATTGCCGTAAACATAGCAGTCGGACTAGCTCTAAACGGTTTAGATGTAGGACTAATGGACATAGATATAC
>JAOACC010000165.1 GCA_026418035.1 bacterium | reverse complement strand
TATAAGAGACAGCCAATACAATTAGGTAGAATCTCCACAAACATTACCCTAAGTTTACTAACTCCTATCACTTCGGAATATATTATATAGTACTCATTTTTTAAAGACGAAACAGCTGAGTAGGTTAATCTGGCATACCATGGCCACCAAGTAAGAGAAACAGCTATCATAGAGTTGATCATGCTTGGTTTTAAGACCGCTGCAATCGCTAGAGCCATAACTAGTGGAGGAACTGCGACAAAGGTATCTGATATTCTCATTATTAAATAGTCAAACCATGTATCTTTAAAATAGCCTGCTAAGACTCCAAGAACTATACCCGTCGGGATAACTATTGATAAAACGACAACTACTAATGTAAAAGAATACCTCATTCCAAATATTATTCTACTAAATACGTCTCTACCATACTGGTCTGTACCGAGTATATGTTCTAAATTAGGCGGTCTGAGAGCATTATCATAATCGATATACCATTCTATATGTTCTGGATAGGGAACGATATAAGGTGCTAGAACTGCAAGAATAACGCATGTAGTTGAAATTATTAAACCAATGATGGATAAAGAGCTCCTAGAGAACTTAAACCAGAACTTCTTAAATCTATCACTTAATAATCGAAACCTTCTACCAGTAATAACTAGTTCATTCATTCTTACACCACCTCAAACACTACGACTCATACGCCTAATTCTTGGATCTAATGATAATATTATTAAATCTACGATAAAGTTAGCAATAGCGTACACTATTCCCACTACTAACACAACTGCTACGATTGCGTTTAGATCTTTGTTGAGCATAGCAGTCACGCCATATCTCGAGAATCCAGGCCAGTTATACACATTCTCAACAAGAAAGGCATTTCCTAAATCTGCACCGATACTCATACCCATAGCAGTAATAGCTGGAATTGATGCAGGTCTAAATTGGTATTTGTATATTTTTAATCTTAGAGGTAAACCTAATGCATCACTTAACACCATGTAATCTTTTCCTTTAATATCTGTCATACCCATCCTCAATATTCTAGCATTCTGCATCATGGAACCAAATGATAAGGACAGGGCAGGTAGAATTGTATGCCAAAGACAGTCTATGAGCGCATCAAATCTCCCACTAATAATTGAATCTATAAAGATTGAGCCTGTTATCCTAGGTGGTGGCACTATATGTGAGCTGAGCTGACCTCCTGCAGGAAATAATGGAATTATTCTTGCAAACATCAGTTGGAGGATTATAGCCCATACGAAGGCGGGCATAGAAATAGCTATATATGACATTACTCTTACGACATTATCGGGTAATCTATAAGGAAATGCACCTGCTAAAATTCCGAGAAGTATACCTCCAGTGATCGAGAACAATTCAGCAACGAATATTAACTCTAATGTTTTAGGTAAATATTGTAGAACATCAACCGTTACACTACGTTTCGTATAGATAGAGAAACCTAGATCTCCCTTCAGTACATCACTTAACCATCGAATATACTGTATATGGAGAGGCTGATCTAGCCCTAGCTTTCTCCTCATTTCTTCAATAACCCAGTCAGGCGCGGTCCAACCAGCAGCCATGCGGGCTGGATCTCCGGGAAGGATTCTCGCTAATATAAATATCAGTATAGAGAGCCCTATAAGTGTAAATATTATTGAACCACCTCTCTTTAATAAAAACTTAATAGTTTCATTGCTTATTATTAACGATTTCATACCGGTATACGATAAGAGTAAACTAACTATTAACTATTAAACACTATTAATTTAAATATAATTTATCTTATATCATCTTAATTTTAGATCTCGGTGAAAACTGTAGTTCTTAATTAAAACTTTTTTGAGAGTTTTAGTTCTTTATATCTTTTTTAGCTCGAGTCTCTATTAGTCTCTTTTAGACCATGCTGAAGGGTGAGCTTCACAGTACTATAAAAACTTGAAGACGAGAAACCTTGAAGATTATTTTGAAGACAATAGTCTAAAACCTATTCTACTATTTGTGAAGTGGAGAAGAGAGTCACCATCTACTCTTGAAAGTACTACGCTTAGAATAACTAAAGAGAAGATAGAAAGGATCCCAATATTCATGGAGAGAATAATTTAGCAGATCTTAAACATTCTTTCATTTTTACATCATTTATGGATTACAAATAAAAAAGAATGGGATGATATTCTAAATGTTTACTTTGTCTTACTTGAATAATTCTGCTTTCTTCTCTGGATAAACTTCCATAAACCTGAAGTTGTAATTATATTGAACACCGTAAGGAGGTTTACCTTCTCCTGCTGGCCAGTTAATATAATGTTTCCAGTAAAGGACTGTATAGGCAAAATCGAATGCTGGAATCTCAGGAACGATATCATTTAATCTCTTCACGATTTCTTTGTATTTACTGAATCGTGTAGCTTCATCAACCGTCGTTAAAGCATCATCTATCAGTCTATCCATTTCAGGATTTAGTAGCCAAGAGATATGTATTAGTGATTTGCCAGCATATTCTGAGTGGAATTTCAAATGTAATACGTTTCCCGTTTCAGGGAATATAGGCGTTGAGAGTAGTATCATTATGTGCGGGGTTGACTCTATTTTAGCTGTTGCCTCAGCCATCGCTGACCAAGGTTTCTTAACAACATCTATACGGATTTCAGGATCAAGTTCTTTCATACTTGTAACAAAGATTAATACTATTTTCTCTTGGTAGGGATCTTCTGCACACCACCAGAGTTCTATTGGATACTCACTTAATTTACCATAGTACTTAGACTTCTTGATTTCTTCTCTTGCTTTTGAAAGATCTTTCTCATAAGTTGGTAGATCTTTTGGAGCACCTGGTAAATAGTTAGCTACTGGACCAATAGATTTCCAAGCGTATCCTGGCACATATGCTCCTACTGCCTTATCATAATCGAAGGCGTATGCTAATGCTCTCCTAAAGTGTACATCATCCAGTGGTGGTTTCTGAGTATTTAGAACGAATAAGAATTGTTGTCCATAGAGTAATTTAGAAGCCCCAACCCCATCACGTTTCATATTCTCAATTATAGTCTCTATTGGAAGACCATATGTTATATCAATCTCTCCTGTTAAGAATAAGCTTACTTGTGCAGCTGGCTCAGGAGGAGGAATAAGTACAACTTCATCAGGAGCCCTCGGATTAACCTCTCCCCAATATTTTTCAAAACGTTCAAGTATCAATTTTTCACCAAAAACATGTTCCTTTATCTTATAAGGACCGGACCCTGCATCATGCGCTCTAAGCCATTCCTTTCCATAATCTCCTAAGTCACCATATTCACCAGTTGGTTTAATATTCTTTTTTACCTCTTCACTATCTAATATGTAGAGTAGTGTAAGAGAGTATATGAATGGTCCGTATGTTTTCTTTAACTTAATTTGAACAGTATAGTCATCAATAGCTTTGAAAGATTCTACGAATGGTGCAAAGACGAATGCAGGACCTAACCCCATCTTCAATAATCTCTCTAGGGAAAAAACTACATCTTTAGCTGTTAGCGTTCTACCACTGTGGAAAGTTACACCCTTCTTCAGATGGAAAGTCCAAGTGAGTCCATCAGGTGTCACCTCCCATTTCTCGGCAATGCTTAATCGTGGGTCAGGTTCACCTGTAGAACCAAGCTGAATTAAGCTATCGTAAATATTGTTAACTGCTCTAAGACTTGCCCAATCTATAGCTAGACCCGGATCAGTCTGTACAGGGAATGCGAATAAAACTCTAATCGTCTTCTTTTGAACAACGGGGGTTACAGGAGTAGTTGTCGGTGTAGTTGGCGCAGTAGGAGTAGTGATGAGATATATGCCTACAGCAGAAGCAATAACAACGATTACTAAGATTGCAATAATAACTAGTTTCAGAATCTTAGAAATTCCTAAGGTTCTTAATGTAGCTGATTTTTTCCGTTTAAAATATTTTTCATTCATATTCATAGAAAAATATGTATAGAACAGTATATAAAGATTTTATAAAAATACTAAAAAGAATAAAAAATAATAACTTTCAAATCCTTTCTACTAATAAAAGGCTCCACGATTAAGAGATAAACAAAACTTCTTTCAAATTAATTTGAAAGAAGCGTGAGGTTTACATCTTAGTTTGGATTATATATAACTGTTGCTTAAATTAAAGACTACTCTAAACTTACTATTTTTCTCATATCACGTTTTCTCTAGTTACTAATATAATCATTACCACTTCAGCTTTTAATCCTAAATTCTCCATAACTTTTCTTCTTAGTTTTCTTCCTATTGATGTAACTTTAAAACTTTTGAATATAATTGTACTTGAGAAGATTTAAGACAATATTTATTTAGAGGTATAGAAAGGATAGATATATGTATTCATTTAGGAAAGAAGAGGATAAGCTTATTGTATCGGGTGAAGGAGAATTAATATGTATTGAGCCTTATGGAGAAGATGCTTTACGTGTAAGAGCTACAAAAGGGAAGGACTTAGTAGCAAATGATTGGTTTCTACTTCCGCAACCTAAAAATGCTTCAATGATTTTAATCACTGATAAAGATAAAAGTATTATTAAGTCGGGAAGACTTACATGCGAAGTGAAGAATGATGGTAGTTTAAAATTCTTAGATAATATAACTACAAGGATATTGCTTGAAGAGCTTTGGATTGATTATCGAGTGAATAATGCTGAGCTACTTAAAGCAAGAAATTATAAGTCATTAAGCAGTGAATTATTTAAGATACAAGTTTATTTCAAATCTAATGATGATGAACGTTTCTATGGAATGGGTCAATATGCAAATGGATACCTTAACTTAAAAGGATGCGTACTAGAACTTGCCCATAGAAATACGCAAATAAGTATTCCATTCCTTATTTCTACTAGAGGTTATGGATTTTTATGGAATAATCCATCAGTTGGAAAGGCTGAATTAGCTAAAAACCATACAATGTTCCAAGCAGAAGCAGCTAGACAGATAGATTACATAGTAATTGCAGGCAACTCGATACGTGAGATCGTTAAGAAGTATATGAAACTAGTTGGTAAAGCTGAATTATTACCAGAGTGGGCGTTGGGTTTCTGGCAATGTAAACTTAGATATAGAACTCAAGAAGAGTTACTCGAGATAGCTCATGAGTATAAGAAAAGAAATCTACCACTTTCAGTAATTGTTATCGATTTCTTCCACTGGCCTATGCAGGGTGAATGGAAATTCGATAATAAATACTGGCCTAACCCTGAAGAGATGGTTAGAGAACTTGAATCTATCGGTGTTAAGGTGATGGTATCAATATGGCCGACAGTAGATATTAACAGTAGTAATTATCATGAGATGGTCAGCAAAGGATTACTTGTAAGGACTGAGAGAAATATACCTATACTGATGACTTTTAGAGGGATTACGACATATTGTGATTTCACGAATCTAGAGACTAGGAAGTTCGTCTGGGAAAAAGTGAAAGAGAATTACTATAAATATGGTATAAAAGCGTTTTGGCTTGATGAGGCAGAACCAGAAATTGCAATGCCTGGAATCGGATACAATAACGTCTTACCCTACGATTATGAAAATATTAGATACCATTTAGGCAATGCTCTAGAGGTAGCTAATCTTTATCCATTCTATTATGCTAAAACATTCTATGATGGTATGAAGTCGATTGGTGAAGATGAGTTCGTTTTCTTGATAAGAGCTGCATGGCATGGTAGTCAACGGTTTAGGGTTATAGTCTGGTCTGGAGATATAC
>JAOACC010000140.1 GCA_026418035.1 bacterium | reverse complement strand
ATATCACTAATTTACTTTTAATTTGATTTTACTTCTATCCAATTCGTAAGGTGTCAGTGGAATTAGATCAAAGCCTAAATCTGGTGGAAGCATTTTTCTTACTAGCTCAACTCTATCGATAAATTTCATGTCTTCGAATATCTTCGACACGATTATTATGTTTTTCCTTAACCATTCAACTACATGTTCCTTAACCATTCATAGATCTTAATGAGATCATGTCCACGCGGATACTCCCCAACTACATGTATTACTAAACAGATTAATGATGGAAATTTTTACTAAAAGTTTTTAGAGTGCTTTTAGTAAAATTTGTCCGGATAAAGATTGAAGAGGCTTTTCTTAGCTACTTTAGGTTATGATGAGAAGTTTGTAATAAGATCATTGATTAGGAATGGGCTTTCAGCAGGAGATTCTATATTGTTGTTTGCTCCGAAAGACTATCTTCAAGACGATAAAGCAGTGAAAGCGATTGAGATAATTAAAGGGATGGTTTCCAGGATTGTTCCAGATATAGAATTAAGAATTGAAGAGTATGATTTGTTTAGAGATTTTCCAGAAGAGGTAAGTAGGATCCGTAATGTGATTAAAGGTTATGAATTCGATGAAATAGTTGCGTGCTTATCTGGAGGTATGAGAGCATTAATTTTCAGTATACTCTTCACATTACTAACGTTCAGTGGTAATCTTAAAATTATCGTTGAAATAGAGTTTGAAAATCTTGAGCATTACATTAGAGTCCCCCTAAGTATTTTAAAGACACCCTACAGCAATAGATGGGTTATGATTCTAGATTTTCTATCGAGAAGTATGAGTTTACGAAAAATTTCACAGATTACAGGGCTATCGCTTGCAACAGTCAGTAGAATAGTTAAAGATATAAGATCTTTCGGACTTATAAATGAAGAAAACGTTATAACTGAAGAGGGCATCTTTTACTTGAAAATGTACAAGAATATGTTTCAATAAATAGGAACATAAGTCTTCTTCTATTGAAACATATTTTTATCTTACCTTTTAACTATTTTCAAGTATGATGGATGATGTAAAATTTGAAGATATTGTAAACATGTTAAGATTTTTCTCTAGATTGAGAAGATATAGCTTCATCGATAGAATCGGAAATGCATTAAATTACGATACTGTAGAATTCGCATTATGGGAAACAGTGAGAACATTCAGATCTATATTTGATTCTGCTAAAGTAGAGAAGATAGATGAAAAAGAACTAAGATATATTTTGGAGGAGGGGGAGAAACGATACTTACCTAAGATTCCAAGTGAGTCACAGATAATGGAGTTTTTGAAAAGTTCGAGAGAAGATTTAGGGGTAGCGAGAAGGATAGCTATAGCCGCATTAAGTTTTCCACACATTCCTAAAGAAGAAGTGTGAGGTGAAAGTATGTTTTTAAGTCTTGGAATAAGGTTTGAAGCAAATGTTGAAGCTATGAATATGGTTGAGACTACTGGAAACTATTCAAAGCATAGAAGAGTACCGTATATTATCGAAAGTGAAAACCTAGTAAAGATAATTTACGTTCCTGCAGTGAGTGGAGAGAGCATAGATAATGCCTATCAAGAACCACTCGCTATGGAAGCAAGAGCAGAAGACCAAAGCGTATGTACCCTTTGTACAAGAGGAGAGTTTTTAAAATCTATGGATCAGGTTTATGCAAAAGAGAAATTTGACGGTAGAGATCTCCCAAAGGAACCGGAAGAGTTAGAACAAGGAATAGTGAAGAAATGTACCGTAGAAGATGTTGGCGGTTTTCTCTATGCGGGTAAACCACCTATAAAGAGGACTTCAGCTTTCCAAGTTAGTTATGCCCTTCCAATAAAAAACTTCGCCGTGTACTCTATGCTCGAGCCTCAGCTACATGCTAGACATGCACAGTTACGCGATGTTGAAAAAAGAGAAGAAGGAGCTGCAGAGCAGATGATATACTATGTTGAGATTGGAACAGCCATATATGGATTCGTGTTTAACTTAGATTTGATGGCGATAGGAATGAGCGCGTTAACTGGAAAACCAGTACTATCAATAGATGAAATCAGATCTAGAAGGAGAGCGGCAATTAAATCACTTGCAAGAATGGTCTCTTCAGGACAATTCGGTGCAAAGCTATCTAGATTCTTTCCATTAGGAGGTATAAGGTCTCTGGTCTTAACTGCAACAGACAAACCATTTACAGTTACCTCTCCAATTTATGAGAAATACGAAGAAACAACTTTAAAGAGACTTGAAAAGATATCGAAAGAATTTAGTGAAGAATGTAAATGCTATATATTGGGGAAAGATGGACTCGAGACCCCAGAAGATGCATTCTCAAAACTGATCTCGTATTTGAGAGAAAAGGACATTATATAGCTCTCAAGAGGGCATATAAAGAATGCTGCTATGCCTTATGGTTTCTTTGAAAAGTCATGGTATTCTAGCTTTGAGAGCAATGCCTCAAAGCAAGATGAGGGCTGCTTTTAAACACCCTATACCTACCTCACTTATCGGAGCTTTTGCATATTCACTATTTAATAGAGAAAGATATGAAGTTCTCTTTGAAAAATCTGGAAAAATAAGATCTAGAGCTGATGAACTGAGGAAAATACTTGTTAGCGTTGCTGTATGTAGTATTGGTGGAAGCATATTATATGGGCCAATGTTTAGGATTAACAGACTATATAAAAAAAGAGTTGAGTCAGCTATAACATCTCTACCATTATCTATTAATTACGGTGAAGTAGATAATCAATACAGAGTAGTTTACATTTTTGATGAAGAGAGATTGGAGACCTATTCTATAAGAGATTTAGAGAGAGCGGCATGGGGTATAACAAGATTAGGCTCTAGAGAGAGTGTTGTAAGTGTTGAAGAAGTTATGTCTTCCTCTGCTAAGCTAATTAACACAACATCAACAAATACGCGATTTAGTTTTCCTCTAGACAAAGTCAAACGTGTAGAAGGTAGATACGATGTCGAGATAGTAGTTGATTGGAAGGTATGCGAGATAGGAGATTATTCTAGAACTTCTAAGATTAGATTAGCTTATCCTCTCGAGAAAGTTGCTGTCGAAGGAGATTTAGATATCATTAGAGTAGATGGAGAGGAGGTTGTGATACTGTGATCCTCTATAGGTTTCCTTTTACAGGATTGTTGAGAGAATTGCTCTCAATTGGTCTACTCGAACTTATCAAGAAAAGCGGTATACAGCTGATTGAAAAACCAGGAATCAACGAAGAAGTCGCAGAAACGTTAATAAACATATGTGAAGATTTTGAAAAAAATCTATCGGGAGTAGGTTCAAGTAAAATAGTGCTGAATGATAAGAATGCATATTTCAATAAGACTCAGAGACTAGTTAAATGGTATGGTAAAACTGAAGAGATTCCAGAAGACTACCTACAATTAATGTTCTATACACTAAGAGGAACCTCTAAGCTCTTAAAAAAGAATAAGGTAAACTTCATCCAAAGCTTGCAGAATGTAAGTATCGGTAGAGAGATCGTTCTTGGAAATAAGTATAATAATTCTTTAGCCATCGTTCCAGCTGTAATCAAACAAGCTGAATTCTATGAACATCAACATGAGTTTCTTAAACCTACAGCAGGTAGAGAACCTGAGATACTATTGGACCCCATATGGTTTACATTAATGGCTATTGGCTTCTTGAAGTGCTTCTCTGGATACTATGATAAAAAGTACCACTTCATCACGAAGGAAGGAGTGGAATCCATCTTAGACAATCCAGAACTAACGAGGATAATATCTGATGCAATCTCCTATGTTGCAGAGGCTCACATAAGAAAGAAACCTCTCCCATATTGTGAAGAACTCTACGAGCTAACATTAAGTCATGACATCGCATTAGGTGGTAAAGCGATTTCCCCTCTTGCATACCCACTAAAACTATATGAGATTACCTTAATCGGAAATGCTTATACTTGCATTAACACGATGCTAATAGACCTCACTGATAGTGTGAGTTATCTTAATGAATACATCAATAGACTAAGAAGTGTAGGAATTTTAGAGAATGTGCAAGTAAAAATTAGAGAAGAAGTATACGAGAGCCCGATACATGCTTTATTAGAGATAGCTAACCGCGAGCTTAAGTCAACTGTTGAAGGAGATAACGCTATGTTGACCCTAATATTTGTGAAAGATCTATATAGAGCGATACATGTTAGGAGAATAGAATTTGTTGAAGAAACGCTCCTTCGTCTGCTGAGAACAGCTCAAGCAGTGTTAAGTACGAGAAGCGGTATTAGCATGCTCTTAAGGGAGGCTCTTAAAGCTTTCATTAATCATAGACATGTAGAGATTCTACTCTCTATTGGAAGTATCATTGAAGCATAGTTGCCAATGGTAGATCTACTCTCTATCTATACAATGGTTAAGAATAGGATAGGAGGGGAAGACAGACCGCTTATCGAAGAAATCCTTAAGAGTATTCAGGAAAGCTCTAAGCCATTTCTCTATTTAGTTGAAGCTCCAACGGGTTATGGTAAGACATCTATAAGTATTACTTGTGCGATATATTCTATCTTCGATTCTACATATTTTCCAAAAGTAGTACACGTTTTACCTCTCAGGTCAATTGTTGAAGACGTGCTATGCCGTGCTTCAAAAATCATTGGTGAAGCTGTGAAAGCTAAAATGATGGATGTAAAGGAAGAGGAGTTAGAGGTCTTCCATCTATATCCACTGAATATTACAACAGTTGACACGTTCACTTGGGATATTATGAAGCTTAATACGAAGAAGATTTCAGAGATCAAAGCTGAAAGAGAGTTTGGATACGATTTTCTAACGCAAGGATCACTTCTAGATTCCTTGATAATTTTCGATGAAGCACATTATATTTTGGAAGATAGAAATATGAAAAGAGTTTATTCAACTGTGCTGAAATTACTCCTAGAGTACAAAACACCTATTCTAATTCTTACTGCCACTCTTTCAAAAGGGTACAGAGAATATTTTGAACATATCTCAAAACAATATGCTTATGAATTTAAAGTTTTTAAACCAGGCGATTCAGACCCTTACATCCTTAGAGAAAAGGAAAAACAATTCAACATACAGGTCGTAGAAGATAAAGGAAATATATGTGAGAACGTCATGAATCTAGTAAGAAAAGATAAAGTTAACTTAGTTGTAGTAAATTCTCCTTACACTGCAGTTACGATCTATGAGGAAATGGCTTCTAAAATCGATCTACCTATTCTTCTACTACATGGTAACATGAAGAAAAGCCATAGGGAAAAGGTCTTAGAAGAAATTAGGAGGGTCTCAGAGAATAAGCAACCCAGTATTATCGTAGCAACACAGGTAATAGAAGCTGGAGTTGATTTAACATCAGATGTCTTGATAACAGAATTGGCTACTGCACAATCACTAATACAGAGAATGGGGAGAGTGGCTAGATACTCGGAAAGATCAGCTGATATATTTATCTTAAAAAGTGAAGGGTTGCCTTATCCAGAAGATAAGATTGAGAAGACCTGGGAATGGTTGGTCCGTAACAAGGACTTGATACACCCAAGACTACCATCTAGTTATGGATCATGGATCGACCAAGTTCATGGTAAAACTATTAGCGAAGTAGACCCAGAACGCTTCTTCAGTACTTTAAGAATCTTATTGTCTAAATTAATAGATTTGGAGAGTAGGAGCGCCGACATACTGCCAGTAGTAGAAAAAATCATAACAGATGAGCCATTATTAAGAGACTACACAATACCTGTAAGAGTGGAAGATGAATACCTTCTATTTTCACCCAGAGAAGTAATGAAGATGTTTAAGAAGAAGGTTGTGAAAATAAACATTAATGGCAGAGAACTTGATATATGTTCTGATTTTACTAAATTGGCGATCGATATGGCCTTAGGAAAAACATCAATAGAAGTCACATATTTAGAATCCTATGATAAAATAAGAGGAGTTCTTCCTTGAATCACTCTTGTGCAGCCTTTTTTGATAAAGATACTAAAGAGTGTAAGCAAACTATAGAAGACCATATTACTAGTGGAATAAAATTTTTAGAAGAGATGTATATAAAAAGGAGATATGATGGCTACATCACCAGACTGGCTCACAATCTCAAAATTAATATTCCTAGAGCTGAAGTTCAACGCGCATTATATGCTTCCTACATTTTTCATGATATAGGCAAATTGTTTAAAGGATATCAGGAGATGAAAACCAATTTTAGTGGACACGAAATAATCTCAAGTTACTGGGTCTATGTACATGGTGAAGAAATGAGTTTAGGGTCTACTCTATACCCAGTAATTTACGCAATACTTTTACATCATCATGACATTCGTAGAAGTAGTGTAAGAAAACTTACCGATATAGAATTATGTGAAGAGTGTTTGAAAAAACTAATAAAAGTGTACATGGATAAGACAGGAGTGAACATAAGAGATTTCATTCATAAATTTGAAGAAGAAGTCTCACAACAACTCTTGAAAGTTATGGGAGAGATTAAACGAAAAATGCAGAAAAATACAAGTATAGTGATAAGATTGGCCTACACATTCTTACAAGTAATTCATAGTGTAGACAATTACTCATCCTTGTATAGAAGCGGGAAACAAACATTATTATCAAAAGAAGTTGCAAAAGTTTATTTTTCTGTATGGAGATTAAGAGAAAACTTCTCTGTAGAATAATTACCAACATTTTCAGAATGAGGTAGACTTCCAATTTTAAGGATTTACAATTGAGATTTAAGCATGTGAGGTTCCAATTATGATTGTACCTAATGTATTACTTTAGGTTGATAACTATGTTGCTGTTTTCAGTATCTTGTATAGACCGAATCCTGCTGTTCTATTTACTCCTATCTGTACTTCTTCTCCTAACCTTAATAATGCGTAGACTATTCTTGCATATTTCTCATTGAATGTATCGTTTGGAAGACTTAGCCTAATCTTTCCCGTAAACCCTACGACGAACGCTCTTCGCCTTCTATGTATCAATCTACGGGTCTTGATATCTTCAAC
>JAOACC010000117.1 GCA_026418035.1 bacterium | reverse complement strand
AACTGGATCTTTATGGTTTAGATTGAAAGCAAGTACAGCATTGGAACCTTCAGCTAATGTCCATTTAAGAACTCTATAATCTCCCTTAGCTTGATTTTGTATAAATAATGGATAATTTTCCCAAGATATATGCCTATGCTGCATATCTATCTCTCCACCTACTGCTTTTAAGTTTATTAATTCAATATTTGCTACTACATCATGAACTATTCTATCTATATATGGTAGCTGATTTCCTTCAATGTCTATTTTCCAATAATAAGGATTTCTTTCCCATATTACTCTAGTGGGAACCATACCAGTTATAGTTTTCCATGGTCTTAAAGTTGGAAGATCTGGATTATTGTAAAAATCATTTCTAGCAGAAAATAATTGATACCAATAAGTAAAACCTGCTTCTTTTGTCATAGCACTAAGTTTTTCCATAGGTGTATATTTAGGATGGAATTGGCTTAAATAATGCTTTGGGGTATAAAATACACATCCATAATTACCAGCAAGTCTAATAAGAAAAGCACCATAACTTTCAGGAAAGACAAATCTAATAGTATAATCGTCTACTTTTTCTACCTTACCTGCTTTTCCTTCAATAGTCATCCATACAGGGAAAATAGGAGTTATTTCCTTATTTAGGAGTATATCTTCATACCAAAATAGAATATCATCAGCTGTAAAAGGCTTTCCATCTGACCATTTTACTCCTTTTCTAAGATAAAAAGTAAATACCTTTCCACCTTCTGTAACTTTCCATCTCTCTGCTAGATTTGGTACTAAAGTCTTATTATCCCAGTCAAATCTGATAAGCGGATCCCACGTAACTCTATCGAGTCCCGCCCTATCACCTACCCCAAGCATTGCTCTTCTCCATGTTCCTCCATATTGGCCAATCTCTTCTAAAGGCTCTATTATTACTGGATCCTTAGGTAACCTTTGTTCAACTGGTGGAAGTTTTCCCTGCTTTACTAACTCAGCTAACATAGGAGCCTCATTAAATTTGGTAATTTCCTTACCAGTACGCTTTCGAAATTCAGCTAGAGAGTTATACTGTTTAGGATAGGTCTTTTGAGCAAAAGAAATGCTATTAGAACTTAAAAATAGACTAAATAGCAAACTAATAATAAGTAAAATCACCAATTTTTTCATCTTTCTCAACACCTCCTATACAGTTTTTATTGAATTTTCTATAAACTTAAACAGATTACCCTTTTCGGGTTAACTTGACAGAAATTAAATTGGTTTCTATAAAACCTTTCTCCTTTACCTTCTCATCTCCCTTCTTTTTTTATTTCAATAAAATTTTATCTCAAAAGTCAACCTTATACAAGGAAAGACTGAAGTACACACGTTGTTCTGGAATACTCTTTATTTTAATGTATTTCAACTACTATTCTCATAACTACCTTATCTTATCGGATTTATTTTTAAGTAGTATTTTTACTATAAAAGGATAAATTTTGAAATTCATCAACTATATTTGCAACAATTACTTAGAACATTACAGAGGTAGCTTAACCTCTTCTCCGGTCTTACTTGCCCTATAGATTGCAAGTATTATCTCTACCGCTTTTCTTGCCTCATATCCATCTATGAGAGGCTTTTTCCCTTCTCTTAGAGAATTTATAATATCTTCTATCTCCCTTTTATGTAACTCATAAGGAATCTCCATCGGGTCTCTTGAACTCCCAAGTTCGAATGTTTCTAGACCTTTATTCCTTATTATCTCTTCATCTATAGGGTCTTTGTCTCTAAACTCCCATCTTAATATCTTACTGTTCTCTATAAGTATACTCCCATTCTCTCCATGAATTTCTATCCTATCGTGTAACCCTGGATATAAAGCTGTGCTCCCCTCAATAACTCCTAAAGCTCCGTTTTTAAATCTTATTATAGCTACTCCAAGGTCCTCTGTTTCTATATATTTATGTACTGCTTGAGTGGTATAAGCCTTTATACTCTCAACTGGTCCCATATACCACTGGAGTAGGTCTATAAAGTGTATAGATTGGTTCATTAGTGCCCCGCCACCATCAAATCTCCATGTACCTCTCCAACTTGAACGCGTATAGTATTCCTTATCTCTATACCACTTAACATACACATCACCAAGGATAAGATTACCAAATCTACCTTTCTTTATCATATCGTAGACAATTCTATAGTTCTTGTTGTATCTATTGTTAAATATCCCTGCAAGAGCTACATCATTCTTTTCACATTCTTCTATCATCTTATCTATTCTCTCTAGGGTTACCTCTATAGGCTTTTCAGCTATAATATGTTTACCAGCCCTTGCACAATCTATGGCTATCTCTGCTCTTAATCCACTTGGAGTACAGATATTTACTATCTCTATTGAGTCATCTTTAAGTAGTTCTCTGTAATCTCCATAGAATTTTTCTACCTGATACCTCTGGGCAAGATTACATGCACTATCTATATTTACATCTGCTACCGCTCTTAGCTCTGCTATTTCTATAGATTTTATAGCCTTGGCATGTATATTAGCTATAGCGCCACAACCAATAATACCAAAAACAATCTTATCTCTCTCTAATCTTTTCATTTCCCGATCCCTCTTTATCTTGACACTATATAACTGGTTTCTGGTAAATTCCTCTGTATCTCCTCTATCCTATAGCCGAAACCTGCCCCTCTTATAGTGCTTAAGTCTAACATACCCTTCTTCCTTTTGTATATCCCAGGATGGACCTTAGCTTCTGGTTCTGATGCCAGTGGATAGAACTGCATAGAGTTACTCTCTACACCCATAATGGTATCTATATAACTTGCAAGTAGTACATGTGGTATCTGTGCTAACATTGGATTTGTAAGGTCTTGTACCATAATACTCATACCGTGAGCTTTCGCCCAACAGTATGATAGTAAAGCTTGCGTCTGTGTCTTACAGGTCTTCAGCGCCACCCCACTCCAGCCTAGCTTTCTACCTAGCTTTATAAGTTTCCAGTCATGTGCACTCTCATCCATAAAGATAGGCTTTTTATTAGCTATAAGCCTAACATCTATAGGATTTGCCTCTAGGTCATAAGGAAATGGTTGTTCTATATAGAGAATTCTTGCATAGATCTCTGGCTCGTCATATAAAAGTTTATCTAGTATATCTACTACATATCTGGGGTCTTTTACTGTGCAGTTAAAGTCTACAGAAAACCAAAGGACCCCATTTTTTATCCCTATGTCCCCTACCTTTAATATCCTCTGATAATCCCACTCAAAATCGTTCCCCCTAAGTTTTATCTTCAGACATTTCAGCCCATCTTCCCTTATCCAGTCTTCAAGCAGAACAGGATACCCATCTTTGGGCTCATTTCCAGTTAGTTCATCTTTATCTATTGGGTCTGTCCCACCTACTAGGTGCCATACGATAAGCCTTTCTTTGGGAGGAATCTTAAGGAAGTCTTCTATATATCTCCCACTAAATGAAACATTACTATTCTCTTCTGATTCTAAGTAGTAAGATAGGTCTTTATCCATAAAATCCTTGCCATATATCCTATATATGGGCAACCCTACACATCTGGCATATGCATCATGAAATGCTATGTCAAATGGAGAATTGCATATTAGTGCAGAAAGCCAAGGCATATCTTCTATACTTTCTTTCATTTTAAAGTTGAACCTGGTAAGTGCTAGAGGCAGTACATATTCTAGGAATAGATATCCTACATCTATCGGATGACCCTCTAGGTCTAGGTTTATCCACTCATCCGCTAGTAATTTACAGAACTCTTTCATATCTCTGTGTCTAGTCTCATAGCTTATGCTACTTGGCCATCCCCACTGGACACTTAAAGGGGTTTCTCCCCATCCATCTACTCTCTTTCCATTCCTGTCTTCTAAAAACATATGAACCCTAGCACAGGTAACGGATGTTAATACCTCCGGACCAAACTTTAGAGGTATCCTCGTTGTAACTGGTATAAAATAGAGTTCTATTCTAGTAGGCTTAATAAAACTTTTCATACCTACTCTCCTAAAAGTGATTTTGCTAATATCTTTTCTGCTATCTCCATTGTCTTAAGGGCATCTGAAAAATTTGAGCTTGGTTGCTTTTTAGCCTTTAGGCAGTCTATAAACTCTCTGTTTTTAGCCTGAAATCCTGCATAGATGTAAAACTCATTACTCCCTGCCACTTCTTTTGTATCAAACTCTACACCTAGGGTATCTCCATCTATGTATAGCTTTCCTTTATCTTCTGGATCAGCCTCTACCCATATACCTGGTGAATGCATCTGAACCCTAAAGATCCTTCTACCACTTGTCCAACTATTTATCATTATTCCAATGGATCCGTTATCGAATTCTAGTATCGCCGATATAAAGTTTATATCTGGAACCAAGACACTCTTTGTAACACTGTGAATCCTCTTTACCTCTCCATTGCATATCCACCTAAGGGTATCTATAGCATGGACACCATCATCCATCATATGGTCTCTTGCCTCTAAGTATGGTTCTATATTGCATTTGTAAAACTCGCATACCGCATGAGTTATTGGACCTCTCTTTAGACATTCCTCTTTTAGTTTTACCAATAGAGGAACCGCTCTTCTCTGAAAACTAACCTGTGTTATACATCCCTTCTTTTCTGCTAGATATGTAAGGACCCTTGCCTGATGAATTGTTATCCCCATGGGCTTTTCTATATATAGGTTGAGCCCTTGTTCTAGACACCACCTCCATACATCATACATAACATGTGGTTGACCAATAGCATATACCGCGTCTGGCGACGTCTCCTCTATCATCTTTCTGTAGTCTGTATAACGTCTCTCTATCTTATATCTTTCACCGGTAGCGTTTAGTCTTTCTTTATCTATATCGCATATGGCGATAATCTCCACATCTGTAAATGATGCTAATGATGGATAGTGAACCCTATTTGCCATACTTCCACAGCCTATAAAGGCAATCTTTATCTTTTCCATTGGTATCACCTAGATAAAGAGTGATTTTGCAAATGCTATGTCTTGTTTTATAAGTCTATTAACCTGACTATGGTCACTATACTCTGCAGTTAGACAGATAACTCCAGAGTAGCTTCTCTTTTTTAGGTATTCTGCTACTCTCCTCCAACTTGCTAGTCCATGTCTTCCATCTGTCCAATAGACCTCCCATTCTGCCTCTTCTGCTTCTGGCCCCGTCTTTCTCTTCCAGTACCCATTCTTTAGGTTAACCATAAATAGATGTGACCATACTATGTCTAATCCCATCTCCGGTTCTTCCCCTGCTAAAGCATTATGTGCTGCATCCCATATGACCCCTATATACTTTGGGTCGAATTTCTCTACTAGTCTCATCAGTCCTGCAGAGTTTGGTGATACAAACCTTCCACAGTGATTCTGAACCCCTATCTTTACATTGTATTTTTCACAAAGCGGTAAAAGACTCTCTAGGTCTTCCCTTGCCCTCTTTTCCGATGCTAGATATCCATCTTCACTTACCCTATACATCACCCTTATTATCGGTATTCCTGCCTCTTGACAAGCTATAAAGGTATTTTCATCTGTTGGTCCTGCTATGCTTGCTATCTTTATATTAAACTTTTCTAGCTCTTTTACTAACTTCGGTAAACCTTCTCTAACATTCTCTGGTTCTACCTGATACCCTGGTCTAACTGGAAACTCTATAGCATCAAATCCCAAATTGCTTATAAACTCTCCCAACTCTTCTATAGACATATTCTGCCATGGCTTTGTAAATACTGAAAAGATAAATCTTTTTTCCATCTTTATCCCTCCTATGCTATCCTTGGTAACATCTCTTTTGTAACTTCATAGTCCATAATCCCTTGAGTGATAAACTTATAGATTTGTTCTATGATGTATCTACCCTGCCTCCATCTATCTGTAACTGAATTGCCTCCAGCTATATGTGGGGTGAGTATAACATTTGGAAGCTTTCTTAAAGGGCTACTAATATCTGGCGGCTCTGGATCTGTAACATCTAGACAGACAAAGATATCCCCCTTAGCTAGCCTTTCTATAAGAGCAGATTCATCTATAAGTGAGCCTCTCGCTGTGTTTATAAGGATAGCTCCTGGTTTTAGAAATTTTATATTTTCTCTATTTATCATATGATAGGTCTCTGGTATGCTTGGAGCATGTAAAGATATGACATCTGAACTACTCATAAGCTCTTCTAAAGATGCTAGTTTTACACCTAGTTTTTCTGCCTCCTCTTGGGATACATAGGGATCATATAGAAGTATGTCTACTTGGAAATTTTTTAGAAGCCTTATAACGTTTCTACCGACATGACTAGCTCCAACTATCCCTATTGTTACACCATAGAGAGACTTTGTTTTAGATATCTCCTCATCTGTCTTCCAAAGACCCTTATGTGTGAGTTCATTAAACTGAAATATCCTCCTTAAGGATATAATCATAAGCCCTAAGGTCATCTCAGCTACCGCTATGGCTATAGCTGGAGCAGCACTGGTAACCCTGATGCCTTTCTCCCAGACATAGTCTGTTACTATGGGTTTGACAGTTCCTGCTGAGTGTGCTATAAGCTTTAACCTATCCGCATTATCTAGAATCTCTTTACTAAATTGGGGAGTTCCCCAACAGGTAATACAGATATCAATACCCTTTATGTTTTCCTTTATAAAGGCTTCGTTTACCATCTCAGGAAGAGAACTAACCTCATTTACATCCACAAAGGTTTTAAAATACTCCAGGTCTTCCTTTTTAAATATCTGTTCCCCCCACTTCTTATGCATAGCTAGTAAAACCTTTGGTTTAGTAGACAATTTACGGATACCTCCCTCGCCTAGTATTTATCCATCTTATTGATTATCTTAATTTTATACTTTGTTGTAGGATAATTAAGGATTATAATCTAGCCCTTCTTAATACTAGCCATATTCCTAGAACTGTTATTCCCATTACTACAAGGTTAAGATAGAACTCAAAGGGAAACCTC
>JAOACC010000049.1 GCA_026418035.1 bacterium | reverse complement strand
TCGCTCGTCGGCAGCGTCAGATGTGTATAAGAGACAGGTATATCACCTACAAAAGAGCCTTGTTGAAGCATATACTGACATCTCCTTAGATATTCAAGCCACTTCCTTCCTTGATTCCACCAAGTGTTATTTCTATTAAACATACATCCAAAAGGCCCCATAGTCATTCCTGGCTTTACTGTAGGGTGTGGTTGATGTGCATAGGTATGAAAGATTATTTGATTTAATCCACGGGTAAACATAAAATCACCCAGACTCTTCATAAGATAAGGATGTTCCTGCCAAGAAGAAGCAGAAGGTTCTCCAGTAAAAGATTCGGCTCCTACTATTCTTTTGCCGTATATGTGTGCCACGGAAGCAGCCATCTTTACAGATCGTTCATGAGCATCATCTCTTGCAACCCAGAACTCACCCATAGGAACATCCACACGAGAGCCAATCTGTATTTCATCAAAGGGAGCATTACTTTCTAGTCCTGGTCCAGAACCAAAGGCGTAAGGTTCAGTATAGGATTTTAAACCATACTTATGGCAAAAATCAGTTAAGCTACCGTAGTAGTAATCAGCCATTAAATCGGCAAAGGTTCTACGCATATCCCATAAGAAACGTTCAGTTATTTCAGCATTTCCTACTATACGGCCTGTCATTGCAGGTAGATATCTTACTAAATCATAGCTACGACGAGACTTAAATTCCTGAGGAAGATTTTTAGTCCAGTTCTGATAGCCTACTTCATAGCTATCAATTAATATACCAGCCATACCTTTAGATGCTAATGATTCTAAAGATGGCAATAGTTTCCCAAAGAATTTATCTAGGTGATACATCATAGCTTCTTTGCTGAATTTATCACATTCAAGTCCTTCTCCCCCTTCTGCTGCTGGATGATTCCTGGTTCCCATAGTAGTATAACCTATACGGAGTATCGTCCATTCCCCGATTGGAGCATTCCATCTCAATCTTCCAGATTCATCCATATAGCCTGTAAGGTCAATAACAGAATCTGGATTTATAGCAGAACCTGGAGGATCTTCTTTTGTTTCCTTGGAATCTCCTTCTAAAGGAGAGGCAGAAAGTCCAACTTTAGATAGAAAATTAGAGATCCTAGCATTTCTAAAGAAGTGAACCTCAGAAAGCTTAATGGGCTCAGAAAAAGTAAGACGAAAATATCTTGCACAGACGACTGGAAAGTTCTCTACTATAATCTCTTCCATTCTACTACCAAAACCAGAAGTAATAGATCCGGTCTCTATTATCTTTTTAAAATTGATTCCATCATCTGAACTCTCTAAAGTAATTGAGATAGGAGTACGAGAGAAAAATGGTCTTGGAGATAGAAGAGTATAAGAAACACTAATAGAACGTACCTCGAAGATTTCAGTAAATTCAAATTGAATAAAAGATAACTGCTCAGAAGACGCCGATTTAATCTCAATATTAGTTGAAGGATTATTATCGGTAAGTAACTCTATATCTACCGGACCATTGCTCGATATTACGCTGTGGATAAAATCTTTATACGGTCTCTCTTCTCCAGGAAGAGAAGGGAAAGCGATTATAAATGCATCTTCATAGTAATCAAGGTTAGCATAGGGTTTCGGGAGAGTTAAATCTACTAGCCTACCACCAGTAATAAACGTCTCGCTCCATACAAGTCTCTTCATCGAATACTCTGGAGTAATCCATGGGCCTCCACTTGACGACCAACCAGAACAATTATGCATGACAAACTCTAACCCTAGTCTCTCAGATTCTTTTATGGTATGTTTCAATAAGTCTAAATGTTCAGAACTTCCAAATTGAATTGGACCTTTAGGAATCCCAGTTCCAACCTGAAATAACTGAAAGCCCACTACTCCTACCCGATTCATTGCCTCAAGGTCAAGGGTTATCCCTTCAGAAGTAACATTTCCATTCATCCAATGCCACCATGTCTTTACCCCTGCCTCACTTGGCGGCTTATAAAAGCCTTTAAATAGATCTTCTTTCAACCAAGACATCATAACACCTCCACTAAAGTTAAGTAATTTTACAAGACAAAGAGCCCTCTAAGAAGATTAAAAGAGGGCCCTTTAAAGAATCTAATAAATTAGAATCTAATAACCTTATCCCAGTCTTTATTCCAGAATCTACCTATCTCTCTCAGTTCTTCAAGTATAAGGAAACGGGTATCTTCATCCTCAACCAGATTTGAGTTTTTATAGTATTCTATTAAAGAACTGAGCCTCTTCAAAGAGTGATTCTTAGCTTGAAGTCTTAGCCTTTCCTTTTTAGTCAAATCATTAGGGGTATCTCCTAATCTCCCTATCTTTTTACTCCACTTCTCTAACCACTCATTAGGAGGTAGTTTAGTATCTAAAATTGATTCTGTAGTTCTATGAATCTTCTCTATATTCTTAGCTACCATCCTTGTAGCAAATACCATAGTATATCTAAAACCTATAGTAAATATAGCTACAAAAGCAAAAAATATAATTATAGAAATCCACATATTACTCAATCCCTACCAAGCTTAGTTTTTCTGCAAAATGACAGGCAACAAAGTGATCATTACCCAAATTCCTCAACTGTGGATGCTCTACCTTGCATATATCTTGTACATATGGGCATCTTGGATGGAAGTAACATCCACT
>JAOACC010000017.1 GCA_026418035.1 bacterium | reverse complement strand
GATGTGTATAAGAGACAGCTTCTAGTACTCTCCTCAGCTCTTACCCCGTCAAAGACTAAAAACTTTAGACTTTCTTTCTCAGGGAACAAAGATCTTAATAGTCTTACCTGTGGGGAAGTTTTATAAACTGAACAGCACCATCTTATTAATCTACTTGGAGGTCCAAAGATTTTCCAAAGCTCATAGGAATGTTTCTCATTTCTTGCTATATAAAACTTCAAATTGGGATATAAAACTGTATAATATTCCCTTGTCTTTTCATATGCTTCATAGGTTGGCGGTATCTCCATAGTAGTATCAGTAAAAATAACAATATAATCATCTGGAGATAAAGTTCTTGAAACAAGATCTAGTACTACTTGTGAATCTTTCCCTCCGCTGAAGGATACTACAAAAAAGTCAACCTTGTCCTTATACTTTTTATAGGTGTCATTTATAAAATCTATAGCTTCCCCTTCTATAACCCTAAGTTTATCTTTATTGTTTTCAATCAAAGCTCTAATATCGACAGGTTCTAATTTGAGAAAACTTCTATTATTAGGGAGGATAACTTTAGGATTTTCAAATATATTGCCACCCCTTACCTCAGCTACTAACTCTCCCTTGTAATAGTATCTCCTTCCTATACTCCAGAGCAATGGCTCTTCACACTTAGGATATTTCCAGTAATTATTTAATCCTAAAAGGTCTAGCTCCTCATAAAATACAAGTCTCGGTGGAGTTATTTCCTGAGAAGATTCTACACCATCAACTAAGAGGACTCCGTTTATCTCTTTATCCCAAATAACCTTATACAATTCCTCCCTCTCTAACTATAGATAAAGTCCTATGTAAATTATACTATATAAGACAATATTATATAAATAAGGGGCGATTTATAAATCGCCCCAAGTAAACCCTTTTATCTCTCTATAACTGTCTTATCTATTTCGTTTCTACTTGCAAGTGCCGTTAGTTCTTCGTATAAAAATAAAAACCATTCGTGACCTTTGGTAGACTGAGCAAAATCTAAGGCGCTATATTTAGTATATCCATCATTGTAATAGGTAAGATTTGCTGGAAACCATATAGAATATCCCTTTGCACTAGAGTATCCTGCATATCCCCACCAAAGTGTAGAGGATTCAATATCACTCATAAGCGTTAACGCAGCATTCTGAAGATTATTATAACTTGTATGGTCTGCTATATGATTTGCAAATTGATATAGGTCTATATAAACAGACGGGTAATTTGAATAGGGGGCAAAGCTTTGGGTCTGATTTCTCCAATACATAATGGCGCTAGCAGAAGCACTTACGCAATCTCTCAGATAATGGGCAAAGTAATAGATATCGTTAACTATAGTATCTATTTTGGATAAATCTTTTACTGCTATGGTTCTATCAACTCCAGAATAATTACTAAAGTATGTCTGAGCGATTAGTTTTCCTAGGTTTCCAGGAGACATAGTAGGGCTTGATACAAGTTGATTGAATATTGTATCCCATCTAGTTATACCTACCCAACCTACAGCCTCAGAGGAGACAAGATAACTTACCAGATCCTTTATCTCATAATCAACTTCTATTGTCCCCATACAACAGGCATCAAAATACAAAAGGTCAATCTTTCTTCCAAGAAGATTTACCGCGGACTGCAATACTGACTTTAGTTCTGGCATGGAGATTGAAGCTCCTCCATGTATATCGTCCCAGCATATATCTCTAACTAGGTTTTCTTCTAATACTTTCTTCCTCCAGCCACTCCCATGGTTTCCAATAATTAATAGATACTTTTTCGCCGGAAAGTTTTGTATTCCATAAGACAAGAAATTTTGCAAAGTAGCTGGATCACCGAAATTGTAATTTCCCTGAGCTAATGTTTGAAATGTGCCATTGTGAAAGTAATATAGATATGAAAGTGGATTTGTCTCGCTAAGCCCAGCAAGGATTAGTATATTTATACTATCGGTCGAAGTAACGTTATATAACCGGTTCAATTCATTTAGAAAATAAGGACCCAAGTTATTATGACCATCTATATACCATAAAATAGTCCACTCCACATTGATTGTTACAGAGGTTGATGCTTCACCAACATTCCCTGAGTTATCTTTAGCTTTTACTGTAATTGTATGGACTGTATTATGCTTAAGTCCACTTGTATCCCAGTTACATTGATATGGACTTATTAAATCTTCCCCTATCTTATTACCATCTACGTAAAACTCTACCTTCTGGATTCCAGTTGGAATTTTCCCCTTCTTATCCCTATCTATAACTTGAGCCTGAATCTGAACTATAGCAGAACCAGGAATTATGCTTCCTGGGCTAGTAATGGTAATAAGAGGTGCTTGAGTGTCTCCTATAATTACAGTTATGATAGGACTTTCACCAATATTACCAGCATTATCATAAGCCTTTGCCTGTATAGTATGATTTGAATTTAAAGTAAGACTGTCCGTATTCCAACTATATTCGTATGGACTTGAATTATCATCTCCAACTTTACCGCCATCTATATAAAATTCTACTTTTGCTATCCCTACATTATCACTAGCGGTTGCTTGAATAACAACTATTCCAGACACCGTTTGTCCATTATATGGGTATGCAATAACTACAACTGGTTTTACAGTATCTTGAGTAGGACCACACCCAATGCATCCAGACTGCCCCATTACAAATAGGGCAAGTATTATAAAAAGTACTAAAAAGCTTAAAAATTTTTTCATACTATTCCCCTCCCTGTACATTTTTATTTTTTAAAATTTTATGACGTTAGAGGGTCAAATAATGTCCCTTTAATCTATGACTTCATTGTATCATTAAATCTATTTTCTTTACTCATTTATATCTCTGTGTTATATTAAATCTTAATCTTGATTAGTTGGAGGAAATTATGATTATAAGACTTATACGAAAAGAAGTGGATACTTCTAGTGGAAAGATATTATATGACCTTCCTTTTACCGAAGAGGTCTTAGAGAAATACTGGGAAATATATACTGGTAAGTGGTATCTAGAAGATGGATGGCTGACAGGCAAAAATCCCGATAATTTCCCTGGAATGATAATCTCAAAATTAGACTATCCTGGTAATGTTATAGTAGAATTTGAGGCAAGAACAGTCCTCCCCTGCACTCATGATATAAACTTCATGTGGAACGGCAGTTGGGATGAAGAAAAGAATCAAAGGGGATATGCATATGTAGCTGGTATTGAAGGTTGGTGGAATGGAAAAGTTGGAATCGAAAAATCTCCCGAGTATAAGTTAACAGCCTGTACACCACTCTTCGACTTCGAACCAGGCAGAGTTTATAAGATACTTGGCGGTAGCATTAATGGACACTGTTTTGTTTGCGCAGATAATAAATTACTCCTTGAAGTTACAGACCCAGACCCTATAGATAATCAGAAATATACAAAAGTTGGATTTGAAGCCTACTGTAGCCATATACAGATAAGAAATGTAAAGATAAAAGAGGCTGTGTGGAAAGAGATAGAAGAACGTTACATTCCAGAGTTCTAGGAAAAATAAGGAGATGATGAGTAATGTTTACAAACCGTAAACCTCTTATAGATATCCCATTTATTGAATTACCCCTTGGTTCGATAAAACCAGAAGGGTGGTTGCGTAATCAATTAACTCTTCAGGCTAATGGTCTGACAGGACACTTGGATGAGATTTGGGAATCGGTAGGGCCTAATAGTGGTTGGTTAGGAGGAAGCGGAGAAAATTGGGAGAGAGGTCCTTATTACTGTGATGGACTTATTCCTTTAGCCCATCTACTTAACGACGAAAAGCTTATAGAAAAAGCCCAAAAGTGGATAGAATGGAGCCTAAACAGCCAGACAGAAGAAGGAAATTTTGGACCTCAGAATAACCTCGATTGGTGGCCTAGAATGGTGATGCTTAAAGCTTTTATACAGTATTATGAGGCAAAAGGAGATGATAGGGTTATAGAGTTTATGAAAAGATACTTTCTCTATCAAAGGAAGTACATAGAAAAAAGGCCTCTTGAAAGCTGGGCTATGGCAAGAGGGGCAGAGAATATCTATTCTATCTATTGGTTATACAATATTACAGGTGATGAGTTCCTCTTAGATCTTGCTGAGATTATCTTTAAACAGACACTAGATTGGACAGATATATTTATTAATTTTCCATACACAAGACCCATAAAGTTTTACTATGATTGGGCAAAGTTTAAAGATTTAAAGTTTCATGAGCTTATAAATTACCATTCTCATCATGTTGTTAATGTTGCAATGGGAATAAAGTATCCCGCATTATACTATCAATTAACTGGAGAAGAAAAACATAGAAGAGCTGTAGGTTTGGCTATAGATAATTTAACTAAATATCATGGCGTTGCTAGTGGAATGTTTACTGGTGATGAACACCTGAGTGGAAGAAACCCTTCGCAAGGAACAGAATTATGCGCAGTTGTAGAATATATGTTCTCATTACAAAATGTTATAAAAATCTCCGAAAAAAACATAAGATACGTAGATTTGTTAGAGAAGGTAGCTTATAATGCTCTACCGGCTACATTTACTGAGGATATGTGTGCACATCAATATGACCAGCAGGTAAATCAAGTTCTCGTATCAATAGCAAAGCGAGATTGGTATAACAATAATGATGACTCAAATATCTTTGGTCTAGAACCGAATTTTGGTTGTTGTACTGCAAATATGCATCAGGGTTGGCCTAAGTTTGTAAAGAACTTATGGTTTGCTACTTTAGATGGAGGACTTTCTGCTGTTGTCTATGCTCCAAATACAGTTGATACAGAGATAAACGGAACAGATGTTTCTATAAAAGAAGAAACAGATTATCCCTTCAATGAAAACATTAAATTTACCATCAAATGTCAGAGGAGAATCTTATTCCCGTTAAGACTAAGGATACCTTTATGGTGCGATTCTCCAGAGATTAAAGTTAACGGAAGACAATTTTCAAATATCACCCGAGGAAAGTATTATAAGATCATAAAAGAATGGGAAGACGGTGATACAGTAGAGCTTCGGTTACCAATGAAGATAAGAACGAATTCTTGGTTTAATAATTCTGTAAGTATTGAAAGGGGCCCTTTAGTGTTCGCCTTAAGGCTAGAAGAAGAGCGTAAAAAGATAAAGGGAAATGACCCGTTTAACGATTGGGAGATCTATCCTAAGAGTCCCTGGAACTATGCACTTGTCTTAGATAATGAAAATCCTGATGAATCTTTCTCTGTTGAAGTAAGTGATGTTCCTTTCCAGCCATTTAATTCTACTAATCCTCCAGTACTATTAAAAGGAAGGGGAATAAGGGTAAAAGAATGGATATTAGAGAATAATTCGGCAGGTATATTACCTATTAGTCCAGTAGATGTAAATAGTAGTACAGAGGAAATAATATTAATTCCGTACGGGGGAGCAAAACTTAGGATAGCTCAATTTCCATACACTTCAAAATAAACTTGGGACAGCTCATGAGAGCTGTCCCTGATTTTTATATTTCGTTTAGTTCTTTTCTAAAGAGTTTTAATAACTCATTGATCTTATCTTTTCTACAAGCAATCCACTTTTCGTGAGCAAAATCCAAATGATACTTGTTATCTTTAAGGATATCGACTCTTTTAATATCTCCATTAGATACACTACAAGCACCATAACCCTCTAAGGTTGCAATTCCGTAAAGTATCATATCTGTTTCTTCTGCTATTTCTTTCTCATCTTCATCTTTAAAGAGTCCATTCCCCCATCGCTTCAATGTATCTGCTAAAAACAGAGGGATATTCTCCTCAGTGTTAAAGACCCATTCGCTTAATCCTAATGTCTTAAATTCTAGCTCTCTTAAATCTATCCAAGATTCAAACTCTTCTAAGTCTTCTCCTGCATCTGGATCTCTTTCTGGATCCACTAAAGCCTCTAGTTTATAGAATTGTTTTAGAAATAGATAGGGTATTTCCTCTTGACTGATTGTCCATTCTGGAAATTTTATTTCTCCCTTCTTTTTTAGTAGATATTCGCCGAAGACTTTAACAGGACCATAACAATATTCAATTTCATTGCGAGCTAACTCTTCTAGAACTTCCCTGAATATAAACCAATATAGGGTAACCTTTTCACCACGATTATTTATACGATTCACAATTCCTATACCTCTTTCTTTTTCCCAATCTTCTATGCCGAATTTGATATAGGGGATTAAAAATATATTAATTGCCTTTTCTACCTTTAGGTCCTCATCTATATCATCTAAAATTATCTTTGCTGTAAATTCTGCTATTTCCTTAATTCTTCCTTTTATACTTTCATCTAAAGTTCTAGCCACTATCCTTTTGTTTATAAGTGGTCTTAACATTTCTTCATAGAAACTATCAAAGTCAATATAATACTCTTCTCCTGACATTTTTACCTCCTTTATCAATATTTAATTTTCAAGGTACAAAACCCTTTTTCCTAGGGTTTTTATAGAAAGGTCTCATTACTTTTGCCTTACCTCTATAACACCCCCTTTATCTTTCAAAGCGTCTTGTCAGGCCTTTATAGGAGTTAATATCAGCTGAAATAGAAGAGAAACAAAAATAAGGGCTCTCTAGAATTCTAATCTTCCCACAAATTAAAATCAGAAATTCGGAATTATATTTGAAAACTACTATAACTTGATTATGAATTGCACGTTAGAGAAAGTCGCAGATCACTTTTTAGATCCTAGTTTCGCCTGACTAATAACATCTCTTAACTTCTTCTACAGAAAAACCTAACCAAACATTTGAATCTAAATCTTTTACCTCAAAATTTACTTCACCTCCTCGTATCTTGATTTTTATAAATCTTGGTTATATCTACTACATAGATGGCACACAACAAATAAAGATAATATAGAACTAACTGTTTATCAATACCCCAATGGGGTATATTGACTCTGCTATATTTTTCTCACTATCCATTCTACTGGAGAAACTTCTATTTCAATCTTTTCCCCTAAAGTCTGAATAGTTTCCTTTATGGGTTGATTCCAATAATTTATCACACAGAGTCGACGTTCTTTAGTGTTTCTATTACGAAGTATGAAAGCTCTTAGTCTATCTGTCTTGACTAAAGGTTCAATGCCTAAAGACTGAAGAATAAATAATAGAAGTGTTTTGTGTTCCCTTACTACATATTCTGGCATAAATGTTCCAAAAGCAATTTCCCCCATATCCTTCCTATAAACTCCAATGACTGTTTGACCAGTCTCATTTACAGCTAAAGAGAGGTCAAAATCTCTTAAGGCATATAAAGTCTTCTTTCTTCCAAAAATCTTACCGGCGAAGCCTGTTAATCTTACATATTGGTCTTTATTAAACTGAATGAGAGAAAAGGGAGATTTTGGGATTTCTAGCTTTATCCCTAATCTCTCCAAAAGATTAGGGAGTAAGCCCTGTTCATTATAAATAGGAGGCTCACCAGTAAGTATCAATTTCCCTCCGGAATGAACATATTCTACGAGCTTATCTATAACTATTTGTGGCATAATTTTAGACATATTTACCCATAAGCAGGAACATTTAGGGAGATTTTTCACAAGATCAATGATACCAAAGGTTATGTTTCCTCTAAAGAGTAGATGAGCAGTATGCACATCTGAAATTAGACTATCATAAACCCCTAAAAATAAATCATACTCTTTTTCTGCTTCTAAAAACCATCTGTCTCCATCGAAATAGCGAATTACTTTCTGGATATTATAGTAATGAGGCTCTAAATCTTGTCCATTTATTTTTATTGGAGCATGATAATTATAAACTCCACTTACATCAGCTTCCCATGGCGCATGAATCCCGTCTACTGCTTGGAAAAGGCTAATTAATTTTAGACCATTTAAGCTCCCTAAAGCCATCCATAGTTCCTGCTCTTTAGGGTCGATAGCATGTATATCTGTAAATATTCCCGATTCATATTCTAAAGCTCCTGGGGGGCCCTGCGTATAAGCTTTACAGAGTTCTGAGCCGTATTCAGAATCATAGCTTATGGTCATTGAATCTAATCTTCCTGAGATATGCAGATCATAATATAAGTCTATTGCCTGATAGATCTCTGGAAATTTATTAGAACATTCTGAAAATAGAGGAACATCAGAAGGACCTGCAATATTAATACTTAGAGGAATATCTGTTGCGCCATACTTTTGAGCCATCTGACTTAAAATCCCTATATATTCTGGGATATATCTCCTGTAATAAAAGCATTTTTCATCATATTCTACCATAATATTATTTTTAGCTCCGTTCATTTCTTTAGGGAGTATGGATTCGAAGGATTCAAAATTAGTTCCCCAAACTGAATTTAGATTTTCTATGTTCTGATACTTATCTCTTAAAAATCTAACGAATCTCCCGTTTGGATTTCCATACCCACATACCTCTGGATTTTGGTCAATACCTCCAAACCAGATATGAATCCCGCTTATCTCATTACATAGCTGGATAGAGACAACGCATCCGCCTTTAGATAAACTATGATGAACAATGATGGGAATCACTCTACTATACCACCTGTCAACATACTGTAGAAATGTAGGATGCAGATAAGAGATAGACATTCCTTCATCTAAGGGTTCAAACTTACCATCTTTCCATCTACAGGCTAAAACCTCTGGATGTTTTACTGCTAACCAAGGAGGAATTCCAGCAAAGCGTAACTCGGCATAAACATATGGTCCTGGTCTTAACCAAGCAAACATTTCTTTCTCTTCTATTAGACTCAAAAAAGCATCTAGATCTAGATTACCTGTAAAATCTATATCACCGGGATTACGTTCATGAGAAATCCAAGCTACATAAATACTTACTCCGTCTATCCCCATTGCTTTCAGTTGATCTAGACATTTATCCCAATTTTCCCTAGGGATTCGAAAATAATCCATCTCCCCAAACCATAACTGTTTGGGCTTTCCATCAACTAAAAAATAATATCTATCCATCTTTAATGACCTAGCCATCTAATTATCCTCCAGAAATTAGAAGATTTCGATTTTAGATATTTCAAATAAATAAAGAGGGAGAAGGTTTACTACCCCTCCCTCTTTATTTATCTCAATTCTACTGCAAGTACTTCCCTACTTCTTTATTTACTTTTTCTAAGAACTGATCTATAGTCTGTTTCTGAAGCATTACAGCTTCCCATTCTGTATTGATAAGTCTCCAGAAGTCTGCATCCTTTTGTCCATCATCTAGCTGAGGTATATATTTTGCTGTATAAATTGCTTTATGAAATACTGTAAGATTTCGAGCCTTTCCTCCAGGTTTAAATTCTCTAAGCCATATAGGAGCGATAGATTTCCTAGTTGGTTGATATCCTCTTTTTACAGCCCAAACTCTTTGAATCTGCTTTGAGGATAAGAATTTGACAAATTTCCAAGCCTCTTCTGGATATTTAGTTAATTTGGAGATACAGGTAGCTCTAGTATGTATAAACCCTGCACGCTTCTTAGTAGATGGACTCATAAATGTTGGTGCAATATCCCAGAAGAACTTTTCTATAGGTGCAAGATAAGTATTGTTCCATGAAGGAGAATCCCACATAGCTACAGTACCGTTGAAGAATCTAATCCACCAGTTTTGTTCCGCATGGGCAGAAGGCGTTACAGATATTTGATGCTTAAATATTACATCATAGAAATATTCTAACGCTTGTTTTGCTTTAGGTTCTCCCAAGGTAAATCTCTTCTTGTCTGAGCTTAATATATCTCCTCCATTGCTCCATACCCATATAATAGGTCCAGTTCCCCAGCTTAATGAAAATCCATCGGGAGTAAATGCATGTTGAATTATTTTACCCTGTGCATCCTTAATGGTTAGTTTCTTACCATGCTCTATAAGAGTATCCCAGGTCCATGTGTCATCAGGATATTTTAAACCTGCTTTATCAAATAGATCTTTGTTATAGTATACTCCTGAAGATGCTGTCCAGGTAGGAAGCCCATAGAGAACTCCCTTATATCTCCACTCATCGAGCATTCCGGGATAAAAATCTGCAGGGTCTATTTCTTTCTTATCTCTTTCTAAAAACTTTTCCAAGTCTAAAAATGCTCCTTTAGCTTGATAAGTATGAGCCCAGGATTTAAAAGCATATATCACATCAGGCGGATTCCCTGCTGCCATTTGTATAAGATACTTTTCTTGATGATTAGGAACATTCTCTGCTATTACTTCGATATCTGGATTTAGTTTGTTAAATTCAGCCACATCAGCTAAAACCTGCGGCCAATCCGTCTTAGCATCCCAACCACCCATATACCTTATAGTAACTTTAGCATTAACTGAAGAAAATATCATCGAGCACAAAATAACTAATATTAAGCTTACTATTATTCCCCTATCTCTTAACATTTTTTATCACTCCTCCTTATAAAATTTTTTAAATCTGTAAAAAATATCACTATCATACTACCCGAACAATAATTAGGGTTAACTTAACTAGAAGTAATTATAATTCACATATCATATTCTAATCTTCTTTTATCACCCCCACTTTTAATATGAATATAGAACTAACCCTTTACTCCAGTAATCACTACTCCCTGGATAAATTGCCTCTGTGCAAAGAAGAAAATTATAAGGCAAGGAAGCATTAATAAGAATGCTACTGCCATTATAAGGTTCCATCCACTTGTTCTAAAAGCAGTTTCTGCCTGAAAAGCAGCTAAGCCTAAAGCTACAGTCCTTTTGTCCATAGAGTTTATGTATATTAATGGTCCCATAAAGTCATTCCATTGCCACATAAAAGAGAAGATTGCTACAGTCCCAAGAGCCGGTTTTGCTAAGGGGAGTATAATTCTTAAGTAGATATTGAAATTACTGCATCCGTCAATTCTAGCTGCATCATCCATCTCTGGTGGAATTGTGAGAAAGAATTGGCGAAGTAAGAATATGAAGAAAGCTCCTCCACCGAAGTAGGCAGGTACAATTAACGGTTTGAAAGTATCTATCCATCTTAGATATCGGAATAGAATATACGTGGGAATCATTGTAACTTGAAAAGGAATCATCATTGTAGAGAGCATAACAAAAAATAGTAGATCTCTTCCTGGAAAATGTAATCTAGAGAAACCAAAGGCAACTAAAGAAGCAGAGAATATTTGGCCAATTAATGTGAATACTATGATAGTTATAGTATTTCTCAAATATAAACCAAAGGGTAGAGTAGTCCAACCTGCGTAGAAATTTTCCCAATGAGGGGGCTTTGGAATCCATTGAGGAGGAATCTGAAATGCTTCTTCAAATCCTTTTAGTGCAGTAGATAGCATCCAGAAGAAAGGAATCATTAAGATAAATGCTCCAATTAGTATGATTATGTATAAGGTTATCTTAGTGAAGATATCTTTAACACTTTTCCTTTCCCAGAAACTTGGTGTTTTTACTGTTTCCATCTTTTCACCTTCCCCTTATTCCTTCATAGTAAACCCAACCTGCAGAAGTTTTAAATATTATAATTGTACATATTAGTATTACTAGGAATAGAATCCAAGCTAATGCAGATGCGTATCCCATCCTTAATTCTTGGAAAGCTCTTTGATACAGATAAAGAATATAAAATAGAGAAGCATTTTGTGGTCCACCTGAAGTCATAATATAAGCTTGGGTAAACGTCTGAAATGACCCTATTACTCCCATAACCAAATTAAAAAATATTACCGGAGACATCATGGGTATAGTAATAGCCCAAAATTTAGCCCACTTACCTGCTCCATCAAGTTCTGCTGCCTCATACAATTCTGTTGGAATTCCTTGAAGCCCAGCTAAATATATTACCATACCTCCTCATACACCCCAGAGACTCATCATAATTAAAGCTGGTAATACCCAACTAGGATCTCCTAGCCAATTAGGACCTCTAATTCCTACTCTACTTAGAAGGATATTAATAATACCAACGTCAGGCATAAATATCCACTTCCAAAGGACAGAAACAGCTACTCCAGAAACTACTGCAGGCAAGTAATATACAGTCCTAAACACAGACATACCCCTTAATTTTTGATTCATCAATAAAGCTATTGCAAATCCACAGACTAATTGCAAGGGAACCGAGCCAAGGGTATAAATAGCTGTTACCTTGAGCGCTTGCCAAAATAACTTGTCTTCTAAAAAAAGGGTTTTATAATTTGAGAAGCCAGTGAAATTAGGAGGATTAATTATATCATAATTTGTAAGGCTCAGATAAAAAGAGGCAATTATCGGACCAATAGTAAATATCATTAGCCCAAGAAGCCACGGGGATATAAAAAGATAACCTTCAATTACATTCCAGATCCTTTTACTTTTTGTCATCTACACCTCCATTTTCATTTCCTCCCCTAAAATCTATTACTTATTTTATA